>JBFKOE010000106.1:0-6610 GCA_041629015.1 Gammaproteobacteria bacterium | reverse complement strand
TTCTGGAACTGCGGGCCGACCACCGCCGCGAAGTCTGCCATCAACCCGGATACGAAGGGTCGTTCCTCGCCGTCGGTGGCGGTGGGCAGTACCTCGCCGCCCGTCTCGGCGCCCGGCGGCGGTTGCCGGCGCGGCCATTCGGGCACCAGGCGCAGGCGCTCCCGATAGACCAGGTCCATGTCCAGGTGCAGAAAGCGCGAGACCCGCAGCCGCACCCGGCCCTCGATGCCCGCCCGCGGCGGCTCGGGCCCGGCCGGTGCGGCGGCCTCGGCGGCCGGGATGCCCAGGGTCAGGCCGGGCGGGGGCTGCGCGGTCAGGGTCCCGGCCGGTGGCGGGGCCAGGGGATCGACCGGCTCCGGGATCTCCAGCGGCGCCTCGATGCGCACCGCCGGCGAGTCGGCCTCGCCCTCGCGGTAGGGCTGGCGCCACGCCATGTGCAGCAGCGGCCGGTAGTGGCCGGAGGCCTGCAGCTTGTCGAAGGTCTCCCGCAGCTCGAGCTCGTGCGGGGCGAGCAGCTGGAACGGCACCAGCCCCATGGCCTCCTCGGGAACGGGCGCGGCGGTGATGGTGTCGCCGAGGTCCGGCTCCTCCGGCGAGCGGCTGAAGTCCTCCAGGGTCACCCGGCCGGCGGTGGTGTTCAGGAACAGCAGGACCTCCACCTGGTACCAGCGTTCGGGCTGGGCCTGCTGGGCGGCCGCCGGGCCCGCCGCCAACAGCGCGGCGAGCAGGACGGGTGGCAGGCGGCGGCTCGGGCTCATGAGTCGGGATTCCGTGGGTCAGGCCGCGGCCGGGCGCTGGGCCAGGGTGTCCAGCAGCCGGTCCACCGCCTCCAGGCGGGCCTCGGGATCGGCCAGCTCGAGCCGAAAACGCAGCCGCTGCTGGCGGTCCATTGTATAGGTATCGGGTCGGGTTTGGATGAGGCCGATCACAGTTAGCGGGTCGATCGGCGGCTGCTCGACGAAGCTCAGCCGCCCGCCCTTGGGCCCGGCCTCGATCTTGACGATGCCCAGCGCCTGCGCCCGCAGCTTCAGGCGGGTGACCTCGAAGAGCCGCCTGGTGGGCTCCGGCAGCAGGCCGAAGCGGTCGATCATCTCGACCTGAAGCTCGCGCAGCGCCTCGGCCGACTCCGCGCTGGCGATGCGCTTGTAGATCACTAGCCGGCTGTGCACGTCGGGCAGGTAGTCGGCCGGCACCAGCGCCGGCAGGCCGAGCTCGACCTCGGCGCCGCGCTGCTCGGCCTGCTCGAGCGCGGGCGTTTCGCCTGCCTTCAGCGCCCGCACGGCGCGCTCCAGCATGTCCATGTAGAGCGAGAAGCCGATCTCGTGCATCTGTCCGCTCTGCTCCTCGCCGAGCAGCTCTCCTGCCCCGCGAATCTCCAGGTCGTGGCTGGCGAGCATGAACCCGGCGCCGAGGTCCTCCAGCGACTCGATCGCCTCCAGGCGCTTGAGCGCATCCGCGGTCATGGACTGTCGGGGCGGGGTGATCAGGTAGGCATAGGCGCGGTGGTGCGAGCGCCCGACCCGGCCGCGCAGCTGGTGGAGCTGGGCAAGGCCCAGGCGATCGGCGCGGTCGATGACGATGGTGTTGGCCGAGGGCACGTCGATGCCGCTCTCGATGATGGTGGTGCACACCAGGATCTGAAAGCGGCGGTGGTAGAAGTCGAGCATGATGCGTTCGAGCTCGCTCTCGCGCATCTGGCCGTGGGCGACGCGCACGCTGGCCCGCGGCAGCAGCTCGCGGACCTTCTTCGCCGCCCGCTCGATGGTCTCCACCCGGTTGTGGACGAAGTAGACCTGCCCGCCGCGGCGGATCTCGCGCAGGCAGGCCTCCTGGATCAGGCCGTCGTTCCACTCGCTGACGAAGGTCTTGATCGCCAGGCGGCGCGCCGGTGGGGTGCCGATCAGCGACAGGTCGCGCAGCCCGGAAAGGGCCAGGTTGAGGGTGCGCGGGATCGGGGTCGCGGTGAGCGTCAGCACGTGCACGTCGACGCGCAGGTTCTTGAAGGCCTCCTTTTGGCGCACCCCGAAGCGGTGCTCCTCGTCGATGATCACCAGCCCGAGCTGCTTGAAGCGGACTCCGCCCTGGAGCAGCTTGTGGGTGCCAATCACGATGTCGACGGTGCCCGCCGCGATGCCCTCGAGCACGGCCTGGTGCTTCTTCTGGGTGCCGAAGCGCGACAGCACCTCCACACGCACCGGCCAGTCGGCGAAGCGGTCGCAGAAATTGGCGTAGTGCTGCTGGGCCAGCAGGGTAGTCGGGACGAGGATGGCGACCTGGCGGCCAGCGTTCACCGCCAGGAAGGCCGCGCGCATCGCGACCTCGGTCTTGCCGAAGCCGACGTCGCCGCACACCACGCGGTCCATGGGCTGATCCCGCGCCAGGTCGTCGGCCACCGACTCGATGGCGCCGAGCTGGTCCGGCGTCTCCTCAAAGGGGAAGGCGGCCGCGAACTGGCCGTATTCGGCGGGCGAGAGGGCGAGCGCGTGGCCCGCGCTGGCGGCCCTGCGGGCGTAAATATCGAGCAGCTCCGCGGCCACGTCGCGCACCTGCTCGGCGGCGCGCCGCTTGGCCCGCTGCCACTGCTCGCCGCCCAGCTTGTGCAGCGGGGCGTTCTCGGGCGCCGCGCCGGTGTAACGGCTGATCAGGTGCAGGGACGCGACCGGCACGTAGAGCTTGTCGCCGCCGGCGTACTCCAGCGCCAGGAACTCGGTCTCGACCTCGTTCACGCTGAGCATCTGCAGGCCCAGGTAGCGGCCCACCCCGTGCTCCTCGTGCACCACGGGGGCGGCGGGCTGCAGCTCGGCGAGGTTGCGCACGATGGCGTCGGAGTCGCGCTCGCGCCGCCGCCGGCGCACCTGGCTGGCGCGCTCGCCGAAGAGCTGGGGCTCGCTGATGACCGCCAGCGCCGGCTCCTCCAGCAGCACCCCACGCTCGAGCGCGGCGACCGTGATCGCCAGCTCGGCGGTCGCCGCCAGGAACTCCTCCCAGCCGCCTACCGGCTCGGGCGCGAGGCCCCACTCGCGCAGCTGGGCGAGTAGCAGCTCGCGGCGGCCCGCCGACTCGCAGGCGAACAGCACCCGCCCCGGAAAGCGCTCGAGGAACTCCAGCAGCGCTGCGGCCGGCTGTGCGGCGCGTGGCTGAACGGCCAGATGGGGCGGCGCCGCGGCGGCATGGTTGACGACCGTCGCGGCGGGTTCCGGCGCCTCGAAGGCCTGCAGCTCGACCCGCGGGAACGCGGCGCAGGCGCTGGCCAGCTCCGCGGGTGGCAGGTAGAGCGACTCGGGGGCGAGCAGGGGGCGCTCGACGTCGTGACGGCGCTGCTCGTAGCGGGCCGTGAGCTCATGCCAGAACGCGTCCGGCCCGTCGTGCGCCTCGGCCTCGAATGCCACCAGGGTCGAGGGCGGCAGGTAGTCGAACAGCGTGTCGGTGCTCGGGAAGAAAAGCGGCAGGTAGTACTCGATGCCGCCGGGGGTGATGCCCTCGCTGATGTCGCGGTAGATGCGGCTGCGCCGGGGGTCGCCCTCGAACCGCGCCCGGTAGTTCTGGCGGAACAGCCGGATCGAGTCCTCGGTCAGCGGGAACTCGCGCGCGGGCAGGAGCGCCACCCGCTGGACCCGATCGATGGAGCGCTGGGTCTCGGGGTCGAAGGTGCGGATGGATTCGATCTCGTCGTCGAAGAGGTCGATGCGATAGGGGGAGGGCGCGCCGCTGGGGTAGAGGTCGAGCAGCGAGCCGCGTACAGCGAAGTCCCCGTGCTCGAGCACCTGGGGCACGCATTGGTAGCCGCTCGCCTCCAGGCGCCTGCGCATCGCGTCCAGGTCCAGGCGCTCGCCGACCTCCAGGCTCAGGCTGCTGCCGCCGACGTAGCTGCGCGGCGCGACGCGCTGCATCAGGTCGGGAAGCGCGACCAGCACGATGCCGCGTTCCAGCTCCGGCAGCCGGGCCAGGGTGGCGAGGCGGCGCGAGACGATGTCCGGGTGCGGCGAGAAGACGTCGTAGGGCAGGGTCTCCCAGTCCGGCACGGTGAGCACCGGTAGCTCGCCGCCGAATACCCGCAGCTCGGTCTCCAGGCGATCCGCGCCGCCCGGGTCGGCGACCACCAGCAGCAGCGGATCGCGGTGGCGGCGCGCCGCCTCGACCACCGCAAGCGCCGCCGCGGCGCCCGGCAGGCGGGCCCAGCTCAGCGGCGGATCGCCCTGCCCGGGGATCCGCGGCTCGCGGACGCTGCGATACTTTCCGGCTTCAGAAGACACTAAAAAACAATAAGATATATTTGATAGTTAAAGTAGATTTATAGCGTGGAACCTGTGCCCGCGGGGCACGAAGGAATTTCGGCCCGGATCGGGGGCTACATCAGGCCCTCGAACGGCTGCACGTCGACCAGGTCGCCGGGCGCCACGCCTTCGCTCTCGCGGGGCAGGATGATGAAGCAGTTGGCGCGGCTCATGGAGCTGAGAATGCCAGAGCCCTGCGCGCCGGTGCTGTCGACCACGACGCGCCCCTCCTCGTCGCGCATCAGCACGCCGCGCTGGAACTCGGTGCGACCCTTGCCCTTCCTGAGCTTGCCGACGCACGGCACCCGCATGACCGGCGCCTCGGTGTCGCGGCAGCCCATCAGGCGGCGGATGCCTGGCTGGGCGAACTGGTAGAAGGTGACCATCACCGAGACGGGGTTGCCCGGCAGCCCGAAGAACCAGGCCTTGTCGATGCGCCCGAAGGCGAGCGGCTTGCCAGGCTTCATGGCGATCTTCCAGAAATCGACTTCGCCGAGCTCGTCCAGCGTCTCCTTGACGAAGTCGGCCTCGCCCACCGAGACGCCGCCGGAGGTCATCAGCACGTCGGCCACCGCGGCGGCCTCGCGAAAGGCGCTGCGGGTCGCCCCGCGGTCGTCGCGCACCACGCCCATGTCGATGATCTCCACGCCCAGGCGGCGCAGCATGCCGTGCAGGGTGTAGCGGTTGCTGTCATAGATGTCGCCCTTGCCAAGCGGCTCGCCGATCGAGCGCAGCTCGTCGCCGGTGGAGAAGAAGGCCACCCGCAGGCGTCGGCGCACGTTCACCTCGGCCAGGCCGACCGAGGCCAGCAGCCCGAGATCCGAGGGCCGGATCCGCGCCCCGTCCTCCAGCACCACCCCGCCGCGCGGCAGGTCCTCGCCGGCCTGGCGCACGTTCTCGCCGGCGCGGTGGCCCGAGCGCACCTCGATGACATCGTCGGCGCGCTTCACCGCCTCCTGCATCAGCACCGTGTCAGCGCCGTCCGGCATCGCGGCGCCGGTGAAGATGCGCACGCAGCTCCCGGGGCCGACTTCTCCCTGGTAGGGCCGTCCCGCCCAGGAGGTGCCGACGACCGGAAACCGTGCCGAGCCTTCAGCCGGCAGGTCGGCGCCGCGCAGCGCGTAGCCGTCCATCGCCGAGTTGGTGTGCGAGGGCACGTCCACCGGGGAGCGCACGTCCTCGGCCAGCACGCGGCCCAGCGCATCGCGCAGCGCGACGCGCTCGATACCCGCTACCGGCTCCATCGCGGCCTTGATGCGCTCGCGGGCGGCGTCGACTGTCAGCGTGCCCGCGGGCACGTCGTCGCAGGTGATGGAGACAGGCTTGTGGGAATGACTCATGGCGACCTCGATTCGCTGCCCGGCGGGGCGGGCCATAGCTTAGCAGGGAGGACCGCCCGGCCGGGCGCTGTCAGGGCCGGGCGCCGCAAGTGCCGGGGCGTTCGGCCAGGAACCGCTCGACGATAAAGTCTGCGATCGCCGCGGGGTCGTTCATGTCCAGCAGCGGGCATCCGGGCCGCGTGGCGGGCGGGGCGTCGCAGGCGAGGGCGATGATGGTCTCGTCGTGCGTGAACAGCAGCGGCTTGCCCAGCGCCGGCCGGTGGACCTCGATCTTCGGGAAGCGGCCCTGCTTGAAGCCCTCGACCAGGATCAGGTCGAGCCGCTCGCCATCGAGCCTGGCCACCAGCGCGTCGAGCTCGGGCTCTTCCTGGCCGGGGGTTTCGGTCATCAGGGCCCAGCGGTGGCGCGAGGCGACCAGCACCTGGGCGGCGCCGGCCTTGCGCAGCTCGTAGCTGTCCTTGCCCGGCGTGTCGAGGTCGAAGTTGTGGTGGGCGTGCTTGATCAGCCCGACCCGCAGGCCGCGCTCGCGCAGCAGCGGGATGAGCTGGCGCAGCAGCGTGGTCTTTCCGGTGCCACTGAATGCGGCGATGCCGAGCACGGGGGTCTTGGACATGGCGGCCTTAGCGCGCGAGCGCCTCCAGCTCGGCCCGGTCTTCGGGCCGGTTCAGGTTCAGGAACATCTCGCGCCGATCGTCGAAGTCGACCTCCACCAGCCGGTGGCGGATGAACCAGCCATCGATCTTGCGCTCGCCGGACTCCAGGTAGGCGGCGAGGCTGGGCCGCAGCCCGGCGCGCAGCAGCACGAACACCGGCTGCCAGCGCTTGGCGTCGCGCGCAACCGCCACCTCGGCGTCAGCCTCGAGCAGGGCGGCGCGCATCCGCCGCGCGTAATCGGGCGCCACCAGCGGCGAGTCGCAGGGCGCGGTCAGCAGCAGTTCGCCGCGAATAGCCCCCATGGCGCTCAGCATGCCCGCCAGCGGCCCACAGTAGCCGTCG
>JBFKOE010000105.1:0-6723 GCA_041629015.1 Gammaproteobacteria bacterium | reverse complement strand
GTCGCCCATGCCCGCGTCGGACAGGTAGGTGATGTGGCCGAGCATGCGCGCCAGCATCAGGCCCCGCCGCGGCACCGCGCCGGCCTCGATGTATCGGCCTTCGTGGAAGTCCGGGTCCGACAGGATGGCCTGGCGGGCGACCTCGTTGAAGGCGATGTTCTGGGCCGATAGCTTGGGTGCGGCGGCGATCATGATCGCGTGGCGAATGCGCTCGGGATAATCGATCGCCCACTGCAGGGCCTGCATTCCACCCAGGCTGCCGCCGATCACGGCGGCCCAGCGCGTAATCTCCAGCCGATCGGCCAGGTGCGCCTGGCTCTCGACCCAGTCCTTGACGGTCACGATCGGAAAGTCGGGCCCATAGACGCGGCCGGTCTCCGGGTTCACGCTCGTCGGCCCGGTCGAGCCCTTGCAGCCACCGAGGTTGTTGGGGCTGACGACGAAGAAGCGCTCGGTGTCGATCGGCTTGCCCGGCCCGATGCAGTTGTCCCACCAGCCCGGCTTGGCGTCGTCCTCGCTATGGAAACCCGCAGCATGGTGGTCGCCCGAGAGCGCGTGACAGATCAGCACCGCGTTGTCGCGAGCCGCGTTCAGCGTTCCGTAGGTTTCGTAGACGATCTCGTAGGCGGGCAGCGTCCGCCCGCTGACGAGCGGCAGTGCGTCGGTGAAGGCGATCGATTGGGGGGTGACCAGTCCGACCGAATCGGACGGGAAACGTGCGCTCATCTGCGTGTCGCGCCGTCCGGGCCTAAGAGGACCGTGAAGTGTACGGCAGCGCGCGAGCCACGTGCAAGGCACGCCCGCGGGCGTTCAGCGGCTCTTCGCGATCAGCTTCGCGGCGTGTCGATTCCGGGCGGGCAGGCCCTGGGTTTGCGCACCCGAACTCGCTTTGTTCGGCTCGCGGCACCGCGCTCGAGGATGACGTCGCGCCTGGCGACGGCACACAATTCGGCGAGAAAGCCGAGCAGGCGCTCGTTGGCCTTGCCCTCGGTCGGCGGAGCCGTCACCCGCACCCGCATGCGTTCGCCGTGCACGCCGGCGAGCTCGTCGCGGCTGGCGCGCGGCTGCACCTGGAGCTCGAGGAGCAGGTCCTCGCCCTCCCAGCGAAACCAGCTCATGTGCCGAGCTAGCGCGCCAGGCTCATCAAGGGCGGGATCAGCAGCATCTTCAGGACCTGAATCCCGATCAGCACCGCGATCGGCGACAGATCCAGGCCCGAGATCGGGGGGATCAGGCGCCGGGCCGGGCGCAGCAGCGGCTCGTTGAGGCTGTAGAGCAAGCCGGTCACCGGGTTGTACGCGCCCGGGTTCACCCAGCTGAGGATCACCTGGATGATGATGCTGAACAGAAAGACGTTGAGCAGCAGGGAAACCAGCTCGGCAATCGAGACGACCAGCAGCGGGCCCAGCGCCGGTTCGACTCCGCGCACCAGGGCGATGAGCGTCAGGGCCAGCATCTGCAGCACCAGCATGAGCACGACCGCGGCGAGATCCATCCCCGCCCAGCCCGGGATCACCCGGCGCAGCGGGCGCAGCGGCGGCGTGGTGATCTTCACCAGGAACTGTGAAACCGGGTTGTAGAAATCCGCCCGCACCCACTGCAGCAGGAAGCGCAGCATCACCGCCAGGATGTAGAGACCGAACAGCGTGTGGATCAGGAATTCGATCGGGTTGGTCAGGTAGTTGCCGCCCATGGGTCTTATCGCTCCGCGTTGCCCTGATCGCTGCCCAGCAGGTCCGCAAGCTCGCGCGAGCGCTCGGCGGCGGCGAGCAGCGCGCGCCTGACCAGATCCTCGAACCCGCCTTGTTCGAAGATCTCGAGCGCGCGCTCGGTGGTCCCGCCGGGCGAGGTGACGCGGCGCCGTAGCTCGCTCAGCGGCTCGCTGCTCGAGAGTGCCATCCGCGAGGCGCCCAGCGCGGTCTCCAGGGTGAGCAGGCGCGCGGCCTCGGCCGAGAGGCCGGCCTGGATGGCCGCATTTTGCAGGCAGTCCATGAACAGGAAGAAGTAGGCGGGCCCGCTCCCCGAGAGCGCGGTGACGGTGTCGAGATCGGCCTCGTCCTCCACCCACAAGGTCACGCCGACGGCCCGCAGGATGGATTCGGCGAGATCCTTCTGGCGCGGCTTCACGGCCTGGTTCGCGAACAGCGCGGTGGCGCCGCTTTGCACCAGCGCGGGCGTGTTCGGCATGGCCCGCACCACGGCCAGCGCCCCACCCAGCCAGCGCTCGATGTCGGTGCTGCGGATTCCGGCGGCGATCGACACGACGAGCGGCCTGGTCTCCTGCGCCGCCGCGCACAGGCCGTGCGCGACCTCCGGCAGGACCTGCGGCTTCACCGCCAGCACCAGCACCTCGCCGGCACGCGCCGCCTCGGCGTTGTCCGGGGTGGTGTGCACCCCGAACTCCGCGCGCAGCCGCGCCCGCGCCGCCTCCTGCGGATCGGCCACCCAGATGCGGGTGGCGTCATAGCGATCCGCGACCAGGCCGCCGATCAGGCTGCGCGCCATGTTGCCGCCGCCGACGAAGGAGAGCACGGGGGTCGCCATCGACGCCAAGATACCCAAGCCCCCGAGCCCGCTCAAGAGCCGGCGCGGCGCCGGCCGCGCTATCCCCGTTCGCCGAAGATCGCGGTGCCGATGCGGACCATGGTGGCGCCCTCGGCGATCGCCGCCTCGAGGTCATCGCTCATCCCCATCGACAGGGTGTCCAGGTCGTGACCCGCGGCGCGCAGCCGCTCGAGGGCGCGACGCAACTCGGCGAAGGGCAGGCGCTGGCGCTCGAACTCCAGGCATGGCGCCGGGACCGCCATCAGCCCGCGCAGCGTCAGCCCCGGCAGGGCGGCGACCTGCGCGGCCAGCTCCTCCAGCTGCTCGGGGGCGACGCCGGACTTGCTCGTCTCGCCGCTGACGTTTACCTGCAGGCAGACCTGCAGGGCGGCGAGATCCGGCGGGCGTTGCTCGCTCAGGCGGCGGGCGATCTTGAGCCGATCGACGCTGTGTACCCAGGCAAAGCCCCGCGCCACCAGCCGCGTCTTGTTCGCCTGCAGCGGGCCGACGAAATGCCACTCCACGGCGAGATCGCTCAAGTCGCGGATCTTGTCGGCCGATTCTTGGGCGTAGCTCTCGCCGAAAGCCTGCTGCCCCAGCGCGTGCGCCTGCCGGATTTCGGCGGCCAAGCGCGCCTTGCTGACCGCGATCAGGTGCACCGAACCGGCGGGGCGCCGCCAGCGCAGCTCGGCGGCCGCGATGCGTTGCCGCACGGCGGCAAGACGCTCGTTTAGTGAACCGGGTTCGCGGTCGGCGGCCATGGTTGGGAGTAGCATTTTCGGCGTACAATGGCCGCTCGCTTTCGCTGCGTCGAGCGCTGCGGCCGATCGACAACTCCACGAAATTGTAGGCTAGAGGGAGGATTGATGGACATAGCGGAACTGCTCGCCTTCAGCGTCAAGAACGGGGCCTCGGACCTGCACGTCTCCGCCGGTCTTCCCCCGATGATTCGGGTCGATGGCGACATCCGCCGGATCAACCTGCCGTCGATGGACCACAAGGCCGTGCACGGCCTTATCTACGACATCATGAACGACAAGCAGCGCAAGGACTACGATGAGTTCTTCGAGACCGATTTCTCCTTTGAGCTGCCGGGAATCGCGCGCTTTCGCGTCAACGTATTCAACCAGAACCGCGGCGCCGGGGCGGTCTTCCGCACCATTCCCTCGAACGTGCTGACCCTGGAGGAGCTGGGGTGTCCGTCGGTCTTCAAGCAGATCTCGGAGCAGCCGCGCGGCCTGGTATTGGTCACCGGTCCGACCGGCTCGGGCAAGTCGACCACGCTCGCCGCCATGGTCGATCACAAGAACGAGACGGACTTCGGCCACATCCTCACCATCGAGGACCCCATCGAGTTCGTGCACGAGAGCAAGAAGAGCCTGGTCAACCAGCGCGAGGTGCACCGCGATACGCTAGGCTTCAACGAGGCCCTGCGCTCGGCCCTGCGCGAGGATCCGGATACCGTCCTGGTGGGTGAGATGCGCGACCTGGAGACCATCCGCCTGGCGCTCACCGCCGCGGAAACGGGTCATTTGGTATTCGCGACCCTGCACACCAGCTCGGCCGCGAAGACCATCGACCGCATCGTCGATGTGTTTCCCGCCGGCGAGAAGGAGATGGTGCGCTCCATGCTTTCGGAGTCGTTGCGCGCGGTGATCTCGCAGACGCTGCTGAAGAAGATCGGCGGCGGGCGCATCGCGGCGCATGAGATCATGATTGGCACACCGGCCATCCGCAACCTGATTCGCGAGAACAAGGTGGCGCAGATGTACTCGGCCATCCAGACCGGCGCGGCGCAGGGCATGGTGACACTGGATCAGAGCCTGCAGGACCTGGTGCGCCGTGGCCGGGTGAGCGTACAGGATGCGCGCGTGCGCGCGCAGAACAAGGAAAACTTCTAGGTTCCACGGAGCTTCGTCATGGACTTCAATGGCCTACTCAAACTCATGGTCCAGAAGGACGCCTCGGACCTGTTTGTGACGGTGGGTTTCCCGCCCAGCATCAAGATTCACGGCAAGATCCATCCTTGCACCAAGAACCCCCTGACCCCGGAGCATGCCCGCGACCTGGTCATGGGCGTGATGAACCAGCGCCAGCTCGAGGAGTTCGAGAGCACCCACGAGTGCAACTTCGCCATCAGCGCCTCGGGCATCGGGCGTTTCCGGGTCAGCGCCTTCGTGCAGCGCAACAACGTCGGCATGATCCTGCGTCGCATCCAGACCAAGATCCCGACCCCCGAGGAACTCAACCTGCCCTCGATCATCAAGGAGCTGGCGATGACCAAGCGTGGCATGGTCATCTTCGTGGGCGGCACCGGAACCGGCAAATCGACCTCGCTGGCGGCGATGATCGGGCATCGCAACCAGAACAGCTCGGGTCACATCATCAGCGTCGAGGACCCGATCGAGTTTGTTCACCAGCACGCCGGTTGTATCATCACCCAGCGCGAGGTCGGCATCGACACCGAGAGCTTCGAGATCGCGCTGAAGAACACCCTGCGTCAGGCCCCCGACGTGATCCTGATCGGCGAGATCCGTACCCGCGAGACCATGGAGTACGCGATCGCGTTCTCCGAGACCGGCCACCTGTGCCTGGCCACGCTGCACGCCAACAACGCCAACCAGGCTCTCGATCGCATCATTAACTTCTTCCCCGACGATCGCCGCAACCAGATCCTGCTCGACCTGTCGCTGAACCTGCGCGCGGTCGTCGCCCAGCAGCTTATTCCGCGCCCGGACGGCGCCGGGCGGCGCGTGGCGATCGAGATCCTGCTCAACACTCCGCTGGTGAGCGACCTGGTCAACAAGGGCGACGTGCATAAGATCAAGGAGGTCATGAAGCGCTCCAACCAACAGGGCATGATCACCTTCGACCAGGCGCTCTACCGTCTCTATCAGGAGGGCGAGATCTCGATGGAAGAGGCCCTGCGTCACGCCGATTCGCCCAACGAGGTGCGGCTGATGATCAAGCTCGGCAAGGAGGGCGGCATCGAGAAGTTCGAGTCCGCGACCGAGAGCCTGCGCCTGATGGAGAGCGACCTCTAGGGCGCCTTCGAGCAAGGCGCGAACGGCGGCGGGGCGCTCAGGCCGGCGCGAAGACCTGGCGGGCGTCGAACACCGGTCCGTCGACGCACACGCGCTTCATCGCGGCCGCGCCGTCGGACTCCACGCGTACCGTGCAGCCGGCGCAGCCGCCCACGCCGCAGGCCATGAACTCCTCCAGCGAGACCTGGCAGGGCAGCCGGTGGTCGCGCGCCAGCGCGGCGACCGCCTCCAGCATGGGGTGGGGCCCGCAGGCGTAAACGGCCACCTGCCCGCGCTGCGCCTCGCCCAGTGCCTCGAGCCAGCGCCGCGCCAGCTCGGTCACCAGGCCCTCGTGGCAGCCCGCGTAGCCCTGGCGGCTGGCAAGCCGCGAGGCGATGCCCCAGTCGTCGAGCAGCGGCATGGCGCCGATCACCCCCTCGGGCATGGTCTCGAGCACGATCCGCGAGGGCCGGGCCTGGAAGGGGAACGGCACCTCCGAGCCCATCAGCACCAGGGGGCTCAGCGTTTCCAGCCGCGCGCGCAGCGCCTGCGCCAGGAAGATCATCGGCGGAATGCCGACGCCGCCGCCGATCAGCAGCGGGCGCGTGCGGGCGGCATCGACCTCGAAGGGCCTGCCGATCGGGCCGAGCAGGTCGATGACGTCGCCCTTCCGGCGCCGCGCGAGCAGGGCCGTGCCCTGGCCGACGATCTTGTACAGGAACTCCACCCAGCCCTCGCCGGCGGAGGTCCGCATGATGGACAGCGGCCTGCGCATCGGCAGCAGGGGGTCGCACTGCAGGTGCGCGAAGCTGCCGGGAAGCGCGCGCTCGGCGGTACGCGGTGCCCGCACGCGGAGCACGAACTGCTCGCCGGGATGGGCCTGGTGCGCGAGCACCTCGGCCTGCTCGAGGAAGATCGTTCCGCGGTGGGGTTTGCTCATGGGTCAGCCTAGGGTGACGAGTTTCGAGTTTCGAGTTTCGAGTTGCGAGTCATTGCATTTGGGACCGAGTCGATTACGCTCCTGCTCGCCACTCGCCACTCGCCACTCGCCACTCGCCACTCGCCACTCGCCACTCGCCACTCGCCACTCGCCACTCGCCACTCGCCACTCGCCACTCGCCACTCGCCACTCGCCACTCGCCACTCGCCACTCGCC
>JBFKOE010000104.1:0-6736 GCA_041629015.1 Gammaproteobacteria bacterium | reverse complement strand
TCATCTCGGAGAGGTAATCGACGAACAGCTTGCCGTCGAGATGATCGATCTCGTGCTGGATGCACACCGCGAGCAGACCGTCGACGTCGAACTCGAGCGGCTCGCCCGCGGGATTCAGGGCGCGCACGCGCACTCGCTCGGCGCGGCGCACGGTCTCGAAGACGCCGGGCACCGACAGGCAACCCTCCTCCATCTCCTCCTCGCCGAAGCGCTCCAGGATCTCGGGGTTGATCAGCGCCAGCGGGTCGTTCTTCTCCTCCGAGACGTCGACCGTGATGACCCGCCAGGGCACGTTGACCTGGATGGCCGCGAGGCCGATACCGGGCGCGTCGTACATGGTCTCGAGCATGTCCTCGACCAAGCGCCGAATGCCGTCGTCGACGGTCTCCACCGGCCTGGCGCACTCGCGCAGCCGGGGGTCGGGAAAGTGCAGGATGTTGAGCTTTGCCATGGCTCAGGAATTCCGTCGCGGTCGTTTCGCCAAAAATGTGACCAAATTGGTTAAATAAGGCCCGGCAAGTGACTGATTCAGTCCAGAATTTATTATACGATACACTTTGAGCACCACGGGTTTTCCGCTAGACTCAGGCGCAACCGCCAGTCGGAAGGGATTGCGATGAACAGAACAAGATGGCTTGGCCTCGTCCTCGCGCTGCTCTGCAGCCCCGCGCTGTTGGCCGACACGGTTGCCCTGCAGCCCGACCGTCCCGACCGCTACGTGGTCAAGAAGGGCGACACCCTGTGGGACATCTCGTCGCTGTTCCTGCAAGACCCCTGGCGCTGGCCCGAAATATGGCACGTCAACCCGCAGATCGAAAACCCGCACCTGATCTACCCGGGTGACGTGATCGCGCTGGTGTTCGGCGCCGACGGGCGCCCGCAGCTGCAGTTGCTGCGCGGGCGTCAGAGCGCCACCCTGTCGCCGCGCGTGCGCAGCACGCCGCTGCGCGAGGCGATCTCGCCGATCCCGATGGACGCCATCGCCCAGTTCCTGACCGACTCGCGCGCGATCCTGTCGCCGAACGAGCTCGATCAGGCGCCCTACATCATCGAGAGCATGGACAGCCACTTGATCGCGGGCCCCGGCGACAAGATCTACGTGCGCGCGATCCCGGATCGCACCGCGACCCGCTTCAGCGTATACCGGCCCGGCGAGGCGTACAAACGCCCGTCCACGGGCGAGGTGCTCGGCTACGAGGCCCTGTACGTGGGGGCCGCCACGCTGCAGCGCGCCGGCGACCCGGCCACCCTGGAGCTCTCGCGCACGGTGCGTGAAACCCTGATCGGCGATCGCCTGCTGCCCATCGCCGAGGAAAAGATCCAGCAGAACTTCATCCCCCACCCGCCCGCGAGCGAGGTCGAGGGCCAGATCCTGTCCGTCTTCGATGGCGTCTCCCAGATCGGCCAGTACCAGGTGGTGGTGCTCGACCTGGGCGCCACCGACGGCATGGAGGAAGGCACCGTGCTGGCCGTCTACCAGCGCGGCAGCTACGTGCGCGATGTCGTCAGCAACCGCCGAGACGAGCGCGTGCTGCTCCCCGACGAGCGCTCGGGCATCGTGATGGTGTTTCGGCCCTTCGAGCGCGTGAGCTACGCGCTGGTGATGAAGGCCGAGCGCCCCATCCACATCAACGACGCGGTCCGCAACCCCTGAGGCGACGGCCCGGCGGGCCCGCCGAGCACGGGACGAAGGACGCGGGCGGCTCAGGGTGGAGCCGGATCCATCGAGTGCCGTCGACGCCGAGGCGCTGCGCCCCTGGCTAACGCTGGTCTGCGCGCCGGGCGTGGGATCCCGCGCGGCGGCCCGCATCCTCGAGCACTTTCCCTCGATCGAGGCCTTTCTCGCCGCGCCGCGCACCGCCCAGGCCGCATGCGGCCTGGAGGCCCGGTCGCTCGCCGCGCTGCGCGAACCCGCGGCCGATGCCTTGGAGCGGTGCCTGCGCTGGCTGCAGGCGCCGGATCGCGCGCTGATCACCCTCGACGACCTGCGCTACCCGCCGCTGCTGCGACAGATCGCGGACCCGCCGGCGGCCCTGTTCGTCCTCGGCAACCCGGCCTGCCTGCGCGATCCGCAGCTGGCGATCGTCGGCAGTCGCAGCCCCACGCGCGGCGGCGCGGAGACCGCCCAGGCGTTCGCCCGCCACCTGGTCGAGTGCGGCCTCACCATCACCAGCGGCCTGGCGCGGGGCATCGACGGCGCCGCCCACCGCGGCGCGCTGGAGGGCGGCGGCGCCACGGTCGCGGTGCTGGGGACGGGACCGGATCGCGTCTATCCCGCCGCGCACAGGGACCTGGCGCACGAGATCGCCGCGCGCGGTGCGCTGGTCACCGAGTTCCCGCCCGGCACGCCGCCGCTGGGCGGGCACTTCCCGCGCCGCAACCGCATCATCAGCGGACTGGCGCTGGGGACGCTGGTGGTGGAGGCGGCCACCCAGAGCGGCTCGCTGATCACCGCCCGGCTGGCGATCGAGCAGGGTCGCGAGGCCTTCGCGGTCCCGGGCTCGATCCACAACCCGCTGGCGCGCGGCTGCCACGCCCTGATCCGCGACGGCGCCAAGCTGGTGGAGACGGCCACCGACATCCTCGAGGAGCTCGGTCCCCTGGCCGGAGTCGGCGACCTTCCACGGCACGCTGCGGCCGCGCCCGCCACCAGCGAGCCCGAGCTCGACGCCGACTATTCGCGACTGCTCGAGTGCCTGGGCTTCGATCCCCTGCCGGTGGACGTGCTTGTGCAGCGCAGCGGATTGACGGCCGATTGCGTTTCCTCCATGCTGCTGGTGCTCGAATTGCGGGGCCTGATCAGCTCGGTGGCGGGCGGCCGCTACCAGCGCAACGCGGAATGAGGGGATAGAGGAAACGAAATGAAGGAAAGTGTACTGGAGGTTCTCGTCTATCTGTTCGAGAACTACCTACACAACGAGGAACAGCCCGCACCCGACCAGGATGCCCTGCATTCGGAGCTGGAGGAAATGGGTTTCTCCGGGCGGGAGATCAACAAGGCCCTGCGCTGGCTGGACGAGCTCTCCGAGTTCCGGCGCGACTCCGAAACCCCGCCGAGGCAGCACCGCCATTCGCTGCGACACTACACCCGCGAGGAGGCCAAGCGCATCGGGCCGGACTGCCAGGGCTTCCTGCTGTACCTGGAGCGCAGCGGCGTGCTGGACCACGAGGCCCGCGAGCTGGTGATCGACCGGGTGATGGCCCTGGAGTCCGAAGACATCAGCCTGGACCAAATCAAGTGGGTGGTGCTGCTCGCGCTGTTCAACCAGCCCGGCCAGGAGGCCGCGTTCGCCTGGATGCACGATCTGGTCTACGAAATCCCCTCGGTGTACCTGCACTGAGCCCGGCCTAGACCAGGCCCGCGCGAGAACCGCCGCAGCGCCGCACGCCCCTGGCGCCCGGTCTGCTATCCTCCGGCACGGCTACTTTCCGCTGATCTGCGAGCCAGTCCCTCGCAACCGACCCTATCCGACCCACACCCTAAGCTTATGAGTAAGAGCCTCGTCATCGTCGAATCGCCGGCCAAGGCAAAGACGATCAAGAAATACCTGGGCAAGGACTTCGAGGTCATGGCCTCCTACGGGCACGTGCGCGATCTCGAGCCCAAGGAGGGCGCGGTCGATCCGGATGGCGGCTTCGCCATGAAGTACCAGCCGATCGAGAAGAGCGAGAAGCACGTGGCGGCGATCGCCCGCGCGCTGAAGAAGGCCGACCAGCTCTACCTGGCGACCGACCCGGACCGCGAAGGCGAGGCCATCTCCTGGCACCTGCTGGAGATGCTGCGCGAGCGCGAGCTGCTCAACGCCAAGCAGGTATACCGGGTGGTCTTTCACGAAATCACCAAGCGCGCGATTGCCGAGGCCGTCTCCCACCCGCGCGAGGTCTCGCTCGACCTGGTGAACGCCCAGCAGGCCCGGCGCGCACTGGACTACCTGGTGGGCTTCAACCTCTCGCCGCTGCTGTGGAAGAAGGTCCGCCGCGGCCTATCGGCCGGAAGGGTGCAGAGCCCGGCGCTGCGCATGATCGTGGAGCGCGAGGAAGAGATCGAGCGTTTTCGCCAGCGCGAGTACTGGACCCTGCACGCGAGCACGGGCAAGGACGGCCAGGAGGTGCGCGCCAAGCTGGTCGTGCTCGCGGGCAAGAAGCTCGAGCAGTTCGACATCACCACCGGCAAGCAGGCCGAAAAGGCGCAACAGGACCTGCTGCGCCTGGCCAAGGGCAAGCTCAGCGTCACCCGGGTGGAGAAGAAGCAGCGCCGGCGCAATCCGGCCGCGCCCTTCATCACCTCCACGCTGCAGCAGGAGGCGGCGCGCAAGCTGCGCTTCTCGGCACAGCGCAGCATGCGCATCGCCCAGCAGCTCTACGAGGGCGTGGACATCGGCGGCGAGTCGATCGGCCTCATCACCTACATGCGCACCGATTCGGTCAACCTCGCCGGCGAGGCGCTGGAGGAGATCCGCGCCTTCATTCAGCGGACCTACGGCGCCGACAAACTGCCGTCCAAGCCGCGCAGCTTCCGCACCAAGACCAAGAATGCGCAGGAGGCCCACGAGGCCATTCGCCCGACCTCGGCGGAGCGCACGCCCGAAGCGGTCAAGGGCAGCCTGTCGCCGGACCAGTTCCGGCTCTACGAGCTGATCTGGCGGCGCACCATCGCCTGCCAGATGACCCACGCCACCATCGACACCGTGGCGGCCGATCTCGCCTGCGGCGACGAAACCAACCTCTTTCGCGCCACCGGCTCGACGGTCGTCGACCCGGGCTTCATGGCCGTCTACCAGGAGGGCGTCGACGAGCCGCGCCAGGAGGAGCAGGACGAGCGCATGCTGCCGCCGCTCGGCGAAGGCGAGACGCTCAAGCTCACCGACATCGCGACCGAGCAGCACTTCACCGAGCCCCCGCCGCGCTACAGCGAGGCCAGCCTGGTCAAGGCCCTGGAGGAGCACGGCATCGGCCGGCCGTCGACCTACGCCTCGATCATCTCGACGCTGCAGCAGCGCGAGTACGCCCTGCTCGAGAAGCGGCGCTTCAAGCCGACCGACGTCGGGCGCATCGTCAGCCGCTTCCTCTCGGAGCATTTCCAGCGCTACGTCAGCTACGACTTCACGGCCACGCTCGAGGACGAGCTCGATGCGGTGGCGCGCGGCGAGAAGGAGTGGGTGCCGCTTATGGACGAGTTCTGGCGGCCGTTCAAGCGCCTGGTCGAGGAAAAGGACGAGACCCTGAAGCGCAGCGACGTCACGCACGAGAACCTGGACGAGGAGTGCCCCAAGTGCGGCAAGGCCCTGTCCATCCGCCTGGGCCGGCGCGGCCGGTTCATCGGCTGCACCGGATACCCCGACTGCGACTACACCCGCAGCCTCGAGGAGGAGAAGCAGGCCGCCGCCGAGCCCGAGCTCGTCGAGGGTCGCCAGTGTCCGAAGTGCGAGAGCGCGCTGGTGATCCGCAGCGGCCGTTATGGCAAGTTCATCGGCTGCAGCGCCTACCCGAAGTGCAGGCACATCGAGCCGCTGGAGAAACCCGCCGACACGGGGGTGAGCTGCCCGAAGTGCAACAAGGGCACGCTGCTGCAGCGCAAGTCGCGCTACGGCAAGGTGTTCTATTCCTGCGCCACCTACCCGAAGTGCGATTACGCGGTGTGGAACCCGCCGCGGGCCGAGCCCTGTCCGGCCTGCGGCTGGCCCATCCTGACCATAAAGACGACCAAGCGCCGTGGCACCGAGAAGGTCTGCCCGCAGAAGGAGTGCGGCCACAGCGAGCCGGCCCCCCACCTCGCCCCGCGCGAGGCGCCGGAAAAGGTCGAGAACTGACGGAGCCCCTGAGCGATGAGCAAACCCTTCGTAGCCGTGCTGATGGGGTCGGACTCCGACCTCCCGACCATGGAATCCACGCTCGAGACCCTGAAACAGCTGGGGGTCCCCAGCGAGGTGCGCATCACCTCCGCGCACCGCACGCCGGAGGCGACGCGCGGCTACGTCGAGGACGCCGAGCGGCGCGGCTGCGGGGTGTTCATCGCCGCGGCCGGGCTGGCCGCGCACCTCGCCGGCAACGTGGCCGCCCACACCGTCAAGCCGGTCATCGGCGTGCCGCTGGACGCCGGCTCGCTGCAGGGCATGGACGCGCTGCTCTCGACGGCCCAGATGCCGGGCGGCATACCGGTGGCGACCGTGGCGATCGGCAAACCGGGGGCCCGCAACGCCGCCTATCTGGCGGCGCAGATGCTGGCGCTGGCCGACCCCGGGCTGGCCGAGCGCCTGCGGGCGGACCGCGAGGCCAACGCGGCCGCCGTGCAGGCCAAGAACGAGGCCCTGCAGCAGCGGCTGCAATCGCGCGGCTGAGCGCCGCCGGTGACGCCGTGGGCACTGCGCTGGGCGGCGCGTGCGCTGCGCGCCGGAGGCCTGGTAGCCTACCCGACCGAGGCCGTCTGGGGCCTGGGCTGTAACCCGGCCGACCCGGTGGCAGTCTTCGAGCTGCTGGAGCTCAAGCAACGCCACCCGGAGAAAGGGCTGATCCTGGTCGCCGCCGATCTCGCCCAGCTGCGGCCCTGGATCGCGCCCCTGAGCAAGGAAGCCCGCACCAAGGTGCTCGCCAGCTGGCCGGGGCCAGTGACCTGGCTGGTGCCGGCTGCCCCGGCCTGCCCCTACTGGCTCACCGGGGCCCATGAGACGCTGGCGGTGCGGGTGACGGCCCACCCGGTCGCGGCCGCGTTGTGCCGTGCCTGGGGCGGGGGGGGGGG
>JBFKOE010000103.1:0-6756 GCA_041629015.1 Gammaproteobacteria bacterium | reverse complement strand
CGGCGTCGCGCTGGCGTTGCAGCAGCGCGAGACGCACCAGCGCCTGAATTCCGGAAAGGTAGACGCGCCCGGACTCCAGCGCGTACTTGTCGTCCAGACTGATTTGGGCGAGGGACATGATCGATCTCCCGGCGCGAGGCGCCACCGCAGCGCGGCCCCGCATCATGGCGCGCCGGCGACGGTGGCGATCGGCCTAAGTGTAGTTGTGACTGCTGCGGCGGCCGCTCATGGCGTCCGACCACCGTTCGGCCGAGAGCGCGCGCCGGACGAGGATCCGACGCTCAGTGCAGCTGCGCGGACCCGCGGTTGATGTGCTCGTCGAAGGTCCTGATCAGCGCCAGCAGGCGCACCGCGCCCTGACCCGCGAAAATCTCCTCGGCCAGCGCATGGATGTCGCTGCGCTCAGGCATGGCGCGCTCGCCGCGGATCGCCTCGCGCACCCGGGGCGTGAATACCCATTGCAGCCATTGCGGAAAGCTCAGGGTGTCGACGCAGAAGGGCTGCTGGCTGGCCAGGGCGCCGGCGGACGGCGACACGCCCTCCCACAGGCCGAGCGCGCGCAGTTCGGTCTCCAGTTCCTCGATCAGACGCTCGATCTGGTCCTGCGGGGCAGGCGGCGTGCGCGGCCGCGCCCGCGGCTTCAATGCAGGGTTTCCTCCGCCGAGCAGACGCGGTTGCGCCCCATGCGCTTGGCGTCGTAGAGCGCCATGTCGGCGCGCTGGATCAGGTTCTCGAGCGGCTCGCCGAGGCGGCGCAGGGCCGTGCCCAGGCTGACCGTGACGCGCTCGGTCTGCAGGGGCCCGTCGAAGCGCAGGCCGGCGATCTTGCCGCGCAGGCGCTCGGCGAACTGCTCTACCTGGTCGCGCGCGCGCACCAGGGAGAAGACGATCAGCTCCTCGCCGCCGAAGCGCACCGGGATGTCGGCCTCGCGCGTGGCCCCGCGCACCTCCTCGCCGATGCGCCTGAGGACCTCATCGCCCTGGCTGTGACCGTAGGTGTCGTTGATGCGCTTGAAGTGGTCGATGTCCATCATGGTTACGCCCACCTGCGTGCTCTCCTCGCGGTCCTGGATCTCGCACAGGCGGGTAACCGCGTCGCGCATGTAGACGCGGGTGAACAGGCCGCTCAGGGGATCGCGTATCGAGCGCTCGTAGATCTCCTGGCGCTCGAGATCGAGGGCTCGGTAGATCACCTCGCGCTCGACCGCCACCTGCAGCGAGGTGGTGAGCTGCAGCAGGATCTGCTCCAGCTCCGGGCTGAGATCGATGACGCCGCTCAGCTCCATCAACGCCACGGCGTTGATGTGCCCGGTGTCGGGCCGGAACAGCGGTATGGTCAGCGAGCTGTTGCGGGTGCCGGCGTGGTACTCCGCGCAGGGCCCCTCGCCGACCCCCCGGCCCGAGCGCGGTCCCTTGGCCCAGCCGTGAAAATCCATGCCGATCAGACGGGCGATACCCGGCGGCGGGTTGGCCTCGGCGCCGCGAAATGAGGTGTTGGGCGCAAAGTGCAGCACGGTGCCTCCGTCGGTCTGGGCGAAGAACTCGAGGCTGCGCACCGGCAGGCTGCGCTGCGTGATCTCCAGCAGGCGGTTGGCGATGTCGTGAAAATCGCGATGCAGGATCATGGTCTCGGTGATGTCGCGCAGCGCCCGGTTCAGGCTCGAGAGCTGGTGCACGTCGGTGCGCCCGCGCGCCAGCAGGTAGAGCCCGCAGTCGATCGACTTGAGCCGGCCGATGATGCCCGCGACCAGGTGCTCGGGAATGATCGAGCCGTGCTGTGGAGCGATCATGCGCAGCGGGCGGCGCTCGATCTCCGCCAGCGCGAAGTGCAGCACGTCGCGGCTGGGAATGTAGTGCTCGTGGAAGGGCCGCATGGCCTCGAAGTATTCCTCGCCCTCGGCGAACAGCGCGAAGCCCTCGGTGAAGCCCCCGAACAGGTCGCTGGAGAAGAGCAGCTGGTTGCCGGGGTCGTAGGTGCAGAAGGCGCCCGGGAAATGGGCGTAGGGCGTGAACACGAACTCCAGCTCGCGGTCCTCCAGCGGCAGCCGCCACTCGTTCTGGTCGACCAGCCAGAAGGGCATGCGCAACCCGTAATGCCGAATCAGGACCTGGGCGCGCCAGTGGGTGACGACCGTGGCCTCGGGGTGGCGCTGCATGCCGTCGATCGCCGGCAGGGCTCCGGTGATGTCCGGGTCCTGGTGCTGGCAGACGAAGTAGCGGATGTGCTCGAAGGGAATGATCTGGCGAACCTTCGCCAGGGTCTGCTCGAAGGTCAGGACCGAGCCGGGATCGATCAGCACCGAGTTCTCGCCCTGCTCGATCAGGTAGACGTGGCACTGGAAGGGATCGCCCGGCAGGTAATGTCCCACCCACCACACGCGGGGGGCGATCTCGATCGGCTTTTCGGCATCGACCGGGGGTTGCGGTGTGGGCGCGGTCATCGGGCTGGCAAGGTCTCCTGCGCGGCGCGCCCCAATGTACCACAGCGCCGGCGGGCTTCCGGCGCGCGGGCCGCGCTAGGGAGACGCGGCGAGCGGGTAGGGCACGCCGGTGCCACCCAGCCCGCAGTAGCCGCCGGGGTTCTTGGCCAGGTACTGCTGATGGTAGTCCTCGGCGTAGTAGAAGGTCGGCGCGTCGACGATCTCGGTGGTCACGGCGGGCATCCCCCCGGCCGCGAGCGCGCGCTGGTAGGCGTCGCGGGAGGCGAGCGCCAGCGCCCGCTGCTCGGCGTCGTGAACGTAGATCCCGGAGCGGTACTGGGTGCCGACGTCGTTGCCCTGGCGCATGCCCTGGGTGGGGTCGTGCCCCTCCCAGAACGCGCGCAGCAGCGCCTCGTAGCCCAGGCGCCGCGGGTCGAACACCACGCGCACGACCTCGTTATGGCCGGTCTCGCCGCTGCAGACCTCCTCGTAGCTCGGGTTGGGCGTGTACCCGCCCGCGTAGCCGACGGCCGTGGAGTAGACGCCGTCGATTCGCCAGAAGCCGCGCTCCGCGCCCCAGAAGCAGCCCATGCCGAACAAGGCGAGCGCCATGCCTTCCGGAAACGGGGGCACGATGCGGTTGCCGTTGACGACGTGGCGCTCGGCGACGACGAGCGCCTCGGTGCGCCCCGGCAAGGCATCGCCGGGATCGGGCATCTTGAGCTTGCGCTGAAAGGAGAACAACGGGGCCATGGCAGCCCTCCGCGGGATCAGGGTTGCGCGGCGCACGCCGCATTGGCAAAGCGTAGCCCAGGATGCGGGCCGCGGACGGCGGGGTACGCACGCGCTCCGCTCAGCCGCTGAACGCCTCGTCGGATTGCAGCCAGGCGATCTCCTCGGCGCTGCTGTCGCGGCCGAGGATCGCGTTGCGATGCGGGAAACGCCCGAAGCGGCGCACGATCTCGCGGTGGTGCCGCGCCCACTTGAGGTTGTCCGCCAGTCCGGCGGCCGCGAACAGGGCGACCGAGCGCTCCTGGTCGGCCAGCTCCTCGCTGTGCATGAACGGCATGTAGAGGAAGGCCTTGCCGGCGTCGTCGAGCTCGGCATCGAGACCGCGGTCGACGGCCCGCCCGGCGACCGCGAGCGCCGCCCGCTCGGTGGCGAAGGCCTCGGGACGGTCGCGAAAGATGTTGAGCGGGAGCTGATCGAGCAGGACCACCAGCGCGAGCGCGCCGGATGCGCTGTGCTCCCAGTCGGCGAGCTCCCCGCGCGCCGCGCGCCCGACCAGGCCGCCGAAGCGGCGCTCGAGCTCGCGGTCGAAGGCCGGGGTGGAGGAGAACCAGCGCTTCCTGGCGCGCGCCGAGAACCAGAAATCGAGCACCGCCCGCGGGTCCGGGGGGGCTTGATTCACGGCGTGCTCCGCGCCCTCAGCCGCCGCCCAGCATCGGCATCAAGGTCACCTGGTCGCCGCTGTGCAGGTCCTTGCGCGACTCGCCGGCGATCAGCAGCTCGCCGTTCACGGCGACGCTGAGGCTGCGATCGTCGAGGCGCGCGGCGGCCTCCGGCAGGCGGCGCCGGAGCGCCTCGCGCAGCTCGACGACGTTGGCGACCGGCTCGTCGATCACCACGGTGCGCCCGTCGGCTCCCGGCGTGCCCGCCGGCAGTTCGACCGAGACGGCGAATCCGGTGACCACGGCGGCCAGGTCGCGGTGCCACTCGGCGGCGGGGATACCCTCACCGGTGAGACCGGTGACGCGGTAGAAACGCTCCTTCATGGCCTCAAACTCGGCGCGGTCGATGCGTTCGCCCTTGAACGGGCCGAAGGCGTTGGGTTCCTCGAACCAGCGCTCGGGCAGCGTGTCGTCGCGCGCGCGCAGCCCGATGCGGAAATTGATCAGCCGCTCCAGGCCGGTGATGTTGCGCCCGGCCTCGAGCACCTGCTCGGCAGCGAACTCGACGCCGGTGAGGGTGCTCAGCTGGCGGGCGAAATCGGCGGGGTCCGGCAGGCTGGGCGAGTTGAACAGCTGGGTATTGAAGCGGCACATGCCGACCGCGTCGCCGGCGGCGAAGGTGTCCTCGCAGCGGCGCACCGCGAACTCCTTGCCCTGGTAGCCGTTCGGCTGCGCGGCCACCACTCCGCCATAGAGGGCGCTCTTGAACTCCGGGTCATCGTTGATGCGGGCATTGATCTCCAGGGTGACGCGGTTGCGCAGATGGTCCATGCCGCGGGTGGCGACCGCCAGGCCCAGGGCAAAGGCCTTGAGGATGCGCGCATCGTGGGGGTCGGACTGGAACAGCCCCTTGGAGGCCATGCGGTACCTGAGCGCCTCGGCCGGGTAGTGGCCGCGCTCGACCGCGCGCGCCGAGTCGGCGATCACCTCACCGAAGCCCTCGCGCCGCGCGGTCATGAACAACAGCCGCTCGATGGTCTCGGCGTCGCCCCACTTCAGCTCCAGCCCCTGGGTGTGGCCGCTGTCGATGATGCCGCGCTGGTAGAGCTCCAGCGCCCAGGCGATGGCGCTGCCGGTGCTCGCCGAGTCCAGCCCCAGGTCGTTGAGGATGTTGTTAAAGCGCAGCACCTGCTCGGGCGCGTCGATGCCGAGGTTGGGGCCGAACTTGCCCAGCGTCACGTACTCGGGGCCGTCGCCCTTGTCGTAGCGGTCGAACTTGCCGTCGCCGCGCGCGCCCCGGTAGGTCTTCTTGCGCTGGTGCTCCAGGTCGGCCTGCGGCCTGTCGTAGCTGGCGTTGCCCTTCAGGCCCTTGAGGGCGTGGGCACCCCAGCCGCCTTCGCCCTCCGGCGTCAGGTCGTTGCGCGCGCGGCAGTGCACCGGGCACTTGAAACAGCCGTCCATGCCCGGGCGGTAGGGGTCGATGTTGTCGGCGTCCAGCGCGTCGGTCCAGGTGGTCTCCTGGTTGTTCTTGGTGCCCATCGCGCCGAGCACCCGGCTCGGCTTGTAGAGAAACGGCGTACCCACCTTCTTCAGGGCGTTGCGGATCACGCTGGTGGAGAGGATCTTCTTGCCGATGACCTTGTTGTACTTCTTGTAGGCGTCCGAGTACTCGACCTCGGGCGCCTCGCCGTGGATCAGGATGCCCTTGAGCCGCAGCGAGCCCATCTTGGCGCCGGCGCCGCCACGCGCCCAGATCGCCTTCGGTCCGCCCATGATGCCGCTGCACAGCACTCCGTTCTCCCCAGCGCTGGTCAGGCGCGCCAGCGCCATGCTGCGCCGCTCCTGGCAGTCGAAGTCGCGCTCCACGGCGGCGGTGAAATCCAGGTTGTCCATGCCCCGGTACGGCTCCGCGTCGAGGAACTCGACCGTGTCGCGGCTGATGCGCAGCAGGGTCCAGCGCGCGGCCCGCCCGTGGAGCACGATGTGCTCGTAGCCGTGACGGCGCAGGAAGGCTGGGAAGTAGTCACCGCAGCTCGAATCCAGAATGGCCTCGCTGTCGGGCGACAGGCTGGTGACGTTGCCGCGCGTCGCCCCGGGGACGTTGCCGGTCAGGGTGCCGGAGCCGAAGATCAGCGGCACCTGCGCATCGAGCGGCTCGGCGCCGTCCTCGAGCAGGTTGTAAAGCAGGAACATGTTCGCGCCGCGGTTGCTGAGGAAGGCGCGAAAGACCTCGAGCGGCAGATAGGCGCGCCGGGCCTCGGCGCGCTCCAGGTCGACGAACAGCACAGCGCCCTGGTTGGCGTACTGCGGGGCATCGTGCAGCCGCCCCAGCAGGCGTTGGACACGATCGCGCGCGCTCATGAGTGCGGTCCTCCGGGGAAGGGGGCTCATACGAGTATATCGCCGGATTGTTGGATATCCAACAATTGACCGGGCACGCTTTTGACCCCCGCCCGCGGGGCGGCAGACTCAACGCTGGTTGGGAAAGATTCTCTGCAGGCAGCGCACTAGGCCGGCGCGCTCCTCGGCGTCCAGGTTCTCGACCAGGCGCCGCTCGTGCGCGCGCACCAGCGGCTTGAGCTGGGCCAGCAAGGCCGCGCCGCGCTTGGTCAGGGCGAGGGCGTTGGAGCGGCGGTCGTCGCTGGCCTTGCGCCGCACCGCCAGACCGCGGGCCTGCAGCTTGTCGATCACCGACACCACGGTCGAGCGGTCCAGGTTCATGCCCCTGGCGAGTTCGGTCTGCTTCAGGCCGGGGTTGGCCTCGATCAGCACCAGGGAGCCGAACACCGTGGGGGTGACCTCGAAGTCGGCGAGCGCGGCGACGAAATCGCGGAAGATCGCGATCTGGGCCAGCCGCAGCTGGTAACCGATCAGCCCCGGCAGGATACCGAAGTCGATCCCGTCCGCGGGCGCGGGCGATGCGGAGGCGGTACGTCCCATGACTGG
>JBFKOE010000102.1:0-6803 GCA_041629015.1 Gammaproteobacteria bacterium | reverse complement strand
GTCGCGCACCAGCAGGCCGAACAGGCAGTGCACCAGTGCGATGGTGATGCCGAAACAGGCCAGCAGCAGCATGTCGGCCAGCACCTGCACGCGGTCCAGCACCGCGAAACAGGCGCGAAAGAAGGCGTGCAGGCGGATCTCCTGGAACAGCGCCGAATACAGACCCGCGCCGAGCATGGCCGCCGCGTTGGCCCAGAAGCCGAGCACCAGCAGCGACAGGGTGATGCCCACGAGGCGCGGCAGCACCAGCAGCTGGTGCGGCTCGAGTCCCATGGCCAGCAGGGTGTCGAAGGTCTGGTTGGTCTGCAGCTCGCCGAGCTCCGCGGTGACCGCGGTGCCCGAGCGTCCGATCACGATCAGCGCCACCATCAGGGGCGTGATCTGGTGGGTGAGCACCACCGTGACCACCTGCGCGACCAGGTCGAGATCGTTCACCCGAAAGGCGTGCAGCGGCAGCATGGTCAGCACGCCGAGCACCAGCCCGACGAAGCCGACCAGCAGCCAGGCCTGCACGGCGGTGAAGTAGATTTGCTGAACCGTGATCTGGCGCAGGTGCCGCCAAAGGCCGCGCTGGAAGGTGATCAGCCCGGCCGCGGAATTGGCGAGCAGGTAGAGCACGTCGAGCAGCCGCGAGCCCGCGGTGATGCCCGTGTCGCCCAGATCCTCGATCCAGCGCAGCGTGCTCTCGCGCGGGTCCGGCGCCTTGCGCTCGAACTCCGGGCGGGGCTCGGTTCGGTCCATGTCGCTCGCCGTCAAGGGGAACCGGCAGCCAGTATGGCACCCGCCGTGCGCCGCGCCCATCGACCAGTTCCGCTCGAGGCGGGCGCAAAAAAAAGGCCGCGACCCGAGGGCCGCGGCGCGCTTGGCCCGATAGCGGGATCAGATGTGATAGCTGAAGTGCCCGTGCGCGGCCCGCGCCATGAGCTTGCGGAAATTCGCGCCACTCATGCGCACCAGGCGCTCGTGATCCCCGGCCTCCATGAACACCTGCTCGGCCTCCATCAGGGTGTCGTCGCAGACGGTATCGACGCCGTAGGCGGAGCCGATCGGCGGCACCGCGCCGAACTCGCAGTCCTTGAACAGCTCGCCGACGTCGCGCTCCGGCGCCAGCGCCATGTCGCGCTGGAGCTGGTTCTGCAGCATGCCGAGCTCGAGCTTATGGGTGGCCGGGAGCACCGCCAGCAGATAGCCCTCCTTGTCCTGCAGCACGACGGCCTTCGCCAGCTGGTCGCCCGGCACGTGGGCGGCGTGCGCGGTATCCATGCTGGAGAAGGTATGGGAGTGGCGCACGGTGTCGTACTCGACTCCCTGATCCGACAGGTACTGCTCTAGCGTCATTGCAATGGCCATGGCACACCTCCGCGTGGGTGTAGAGACAAAACTTAGGGGTGGGCACTAGAAAGTATAGCCAAGCGGTGCCGCGCCCTCAGGCGGCGCCCAGACCCAGCCCGCAGCAGCGCGCGAGCGCCGCGAAGCCGGGGAAGGAGGTGGCGACGTTGGCGCAGTCCTCGACGATCACGGCCGAGTCCGCGCGCAGGGCGGCCATGGCGAAGGCCATGGCGATGCGGTGATCGCCCCGGCTGTCGACCCGGCCCCCGCCCAGCCGGCCGCCGCGGATGCGGATGCCGTCGGGCCGGGCCTCGGCCTCGATGCCCAGGGCCTGCAGGCCCTCGGCCATCACCTGGATGCGGTCGCTCTCCTTGACCCGCAGCTCCTCGGCGCCGGCGAGCACGGTGTCGCCCTCGGCGCAGGCGGCGGCAACGAACAAGGCGGGAAACTCGTCGATCGCGAGCGGCACTAGCTCCGTGGGGATCTCGATGCCGCGCAGGGCGGCGGCCCGCACCCGCAGGTCGGCGACCGGCTCCCCGCCCGCCTCGCGGTGCCCGCTGACGGTGATGTCGGCCCCCATCCGCCGCAGGATCTCGATCGCCCCGGTTCGAGTCGGGTTGACGCCAACGCCCTCGAGCAGCAGGTCCGATCCCGGGGCGATGCTCGCCCCGACGAGAAAGAAGGCCGCCGAGGAGATGTCGGCGGGGACCGCGATGCGGCCGCCGCGCAGGCGGCCCCCGGGGCCGATGCAGACCCTCGCCCCAGCGCGCTCGAGCGGGTAGCCGAAGCCGCTCAGCATGCGCTCGGTGTGATCCCGGGTCGGGGCCGGCTCGGTGATGCAGGTGCGGCCCTCGGCGTAGAGCCCGGCCAGCAGCAGGCAGGACTTCACCTGGGCGCTGGCCACCGGCAGCGCGTAGTCGATACCCCGCAGCGGCCGGCCACCCGCGATGCGCAGCGGCGCGGTGCCGGCCTCGGTGGCTTCGACGGCGGCACCCATGCGCGCCAGCGGCTCCATGACGCGCTGCATCGGCCGGGTCGAGAGCGAGCGGTCGCCGGTCAGCACGGTGTCGAAGCGCTGCCCGGCCATCAGCCCGGCCAGCAGCCGCATCGAGGTCCCGGAGTTGCCGAGATCGAGCGGCCCGGGCGGCGCCCGCAGTCCGTGCAGCCCGACACCCTCGATGTGCACGCGCCCGTCCGCCGGGCCATCGATGCTCACCCCCAAGTCGCGAAAGGCACCCAGGGTCGCCAGGCTGTCCTCGCCCTCGAGGAAGCCCTCGATGTCGGTCGCTCCCTCGGCCAGCGCGCCGAGCATGATCGCGCGGTGCGAGATGGACTTGTCGCCCGGCACCCGCACGGTGCCGGTCAGCCGCCCGCCCGGCTCGACCGTGTAGGTGAGCCGCCGCGGCGCAGAAGCGCTCATGCCTGCTCCCCGTCGCAGTAGCGGTCGCGCGCGGCCTTGGCGCGCTGGAAGATGTCGAGCACGGTGTCGCCGTCGCCGTCGCGGATGGCCTGCGCCAGGCGCTCGAGATCGCCGCCGAAGCGCTCGAGCATCCGGAGCAGGGGCGCGCGATTAGCGAAACAGATGTCGTGCCACATGCGCGGGTCGCTGGAGGCGATGCGGGTGAAATCCCGAAAGCCGCCGGCCGCGAAGCGGAAGATCTCCGCGCTCTCGTCCATGCGCGCGAGCGCGTCGACCAGGCTGTAGGCCAGCATGTGCGGCAGGTGGCTGGTCGCGGCGAGGACCTCGTCGTGGTGCTCGACCTCCATCTCCTCGACCCGTGCCCCGACCGCCTCCCACATCGCGCGCACACGGGCGGTGCAGGACGGGTCGGTCTCGGCCACCGGCGTCAGGATCACGCGGCGGCCCTGGTAGAGCTCGGCGAAGGAGGACTCCACGCCGCTGCGCTCGGTGCCCGCAATGGGGTGGCCCGGGACCAGGTTCGGCGGCACTGTCCCGAAGGCGAGCCGTGCGGCGTAGAGCACGTGTGCCTTGGAGCTGCCGACGTCGGTGAGCACGGCGCCGGCCTCGAGCCCGCCCGCCAGGTGGCGGAACAGCCCTTCCATGGCCCCCATCGGCACAGCGGCGACGACCATGTCGGCGCCCCGCGCAGCGCCGACCGGATCGGTCTCGCCGCGGTCGATGACACCGAGCTCGCGGGCCCGCTCCAGGGTGACCGGGTTGCGCGCGCAGCCGACGATCTCGGTGCAGGCCCCCGCGGCGCGCAGGGCACGGGCCAGCGAGCCGCCGATCAGGCCCACCCCGAGGATGCAGAGTCGCTCAATCATGAGACGCGCGGGCGTTCTCTCAGGCGGCCCGGTCGAGCACCCGCCCGGTGGCCGCGGCGACGCCGGCGATACGGCCCATCAGCTCGGTCAGCTCCGGCGGGCTGAGGGCCTGGTCGGCGTCGCACCAGGCCTCGGCCGGGCGCGGGTGGCTCTCCACCAGCAGACCGTCGGCGCCGGCCGCGACGGCGGCGAGCGACAGCGCCGGCACCATCCAGGCCTTGCCGCCGGCGTGACTCGGATCGACGATTACCGGGAAGTGCGTCTCCTTCTTCAGCACCGGGATGGCGTTGATGTCGAGAACGTTGCGGTAGGCCGACTCGAAGGTGCGAATGCCGCGCTCGCAAAAGACGATGCGGTGGTTGCCCGCCGCGGCGATGTACTCCGCGGCCATCAGCCACTCGGTGACGGTCGCCGACATGCCGCGCTTGAGGATCACCGGCACCTGGACCTGCCCGACCTCCTTGAGCAGCGCGAAGTTCTGCATGTTGCGGGTGCCGATCTGGATGACGTCGACGCCATGCTCGAGAAAGGCATCCAGCATGCGCACGTCCATCAGCTCCGAGACCACCGGCAGGTGGTGGCGGCGCGCGGCCTGGGTCAGCATCTCCAGTCCCTGCACCCCCAGCCCTTGAAAGGTGTAGGGGTTGGTGCGCGGCTTGAAGGCGCCGCCGCGCATCAGCCGGCAGCCGGCCGCAGCGACCGCGTCCGCGGCGGCATCCATCTGCTCCTGGGTCTCGACCGAGCAGGGCCCGGCGATGACCTGCACGCTGCCGCCGCCGAGCCTGACCCCGCCGATGTCGATGACGGTGTCGTTCTCCTGCGACTCGCGCGAGACGATCTTGTAGGGCCTGAGGACCCGCAGCACCTGGTCGACGCCGGGCAGGGCCTCCAGCGACTCGGGGTTCACCTCGCGCTCGTCGCCGATCAGGCCGATGATGGTGCGCTCGGCGCCGCGCGAGACGTGCGCTCCCATGCCCAGCTCGCGCAGCTTCTCCTCCACCTTGTGGACCTGCGCCTCGGTCACCTTGGGATTCATCACGATGATCATCTACCGCCACCTCTTCTTTGCGATACACGCCGTCGCGGGACCCGCCTCGCTCGAATACCAACGGCGACCCCACGGGAGCCGCCTAGCGCTCCGCGCCGAGCACCTTGTGCAGCGCCTTGACGACGCGCTCGTTCTGCTCCGCCGTTCCAACCGTGATGCGCAGGTGGTTCGGCATACCGTAGCCGCCCACCGGGCGCACGATAACGCCCTCGTGCAACAGCCCCTCGTAGACCGGCCGGGCGGGCCCGCCCACGTCGACGGCGATGAAGTTGCCGACCGAGGGGATGTAAGCGAGCTTGAGGCGATCGAACGCGGCCGCCAGGAACTCCAGCCCCTCGCCGTTGACCCGCACCGAGCGCTGCAGGTGCTCGCCATCGTCGAGCGCCGCCTCGGCCGCGACCAGTGCGAGCGAGTTGACGTTGAAGGGGTGGCGCTCGCGGTTGAGCAGGTCGGCGATCTCCGGGTGCGAGAGCGCGTAGCCGACCCGCAGTCCCGCCAGCCCGTAGGCCTTGGAGAAGGTGCGGGTGACGACCAGGTTGGGAAAGCGGTCCAGCCAGCGCGTGGCATCGGGGAAATCGGGCTCCCGCACGTATTCCGTGTAGGCCTCGTCCACCACCGCGATGACGCGCTCGGGCAGCTCGGCGAGAAAGCCCTCGAGCTCGGCGCGCCCCAGCCAGGTGCCGGTCGGGTTGTTGGGATTGGCGATGAACACCACCGCAGTCTGCTCATCGACCTGGGCGCGCATCGCATCCAGGTCGTGACCGTAACGCGGACCGCGTGCGCCGTCGTGCGCCTTGGCAACCCGGTGCGCCGCATTGCAGGCCTGGGTCGTGAGCAGGTAGACGATGAAGGCGTGCTCCGAGTACACGGAGTTGCGTCCCGGGCACAGAAAGGCGCGCCCGAGCAGGTCGAGCACGTCGTTAGAGCCGTTGCCCAGGGTGATGCAGCTCGGATCCAGCGAGTGGTGACGCGCGAGCGCGGCCTTGAGCTCGAAGCCGTTGCCGTCGGGGTAGAGCTCCAGATCGTCCAGCGCCGCCCGCACCGCGGCGATCGCCTTGGGGCTGGGACCGAGCGGATTCTCGTTGGAGGCGAGCTTGACCGCGTCGCGGATGCCGTACTCGCGCTCGAGTTCCGAGAGCGGCTTGCCGGGCTGGTAGGGCATCAGTCCCCTGCAGCCGTCGGTGGCGAGGTCCAGAAACGAAATGCTCATGCGGCTTGTTCCTCGTGGTGTCGACGCGGGTAACGCGGCGCTGGCGCCGTTCGCTACAGCACCGCGCGCGGATAGGAGCCGAGGATCTTGAACAGCGTCGCCGCGTCCTCCAGCTCGCCGAGCGCGGCCTTCACATGCGCGTCCTCGGCATGACCCTCGATGTCGATGAAGAAGACGTAGTCCCAGGTTCCGCGCCGCGACGGGCGCGACTCGATGCGGGTCATGCTGATGTTGTGGTGATGCAGCGGATAAAGCAGCCGATACAGCGCACCCGGCTTGTTGGCCGTCGAGAGCAGCAGCGAGGTCTTGTCGGCGCCGCTGGGCGGAACGCCCTTGGGACCGACGATGAGGAACCGCGTGGTGTTGTCCGGCTCGTCCTCGATGTTGCGCGCGAGGACGTTCAGGCCGTAGAGGCTAGCCGCCATGTCGCCGGCGATCGCGGCGGTCTCCGGCTCCGCGACCGCGCGCCGCGCCGCCTCCGCGTTGCTGCTCACCGCCTCGCGCTCGAGCTGCGGGAAATTAGCATCGAGCCACTCGCGGCACTGGGCGAGCGACTGCTGGTGTGAGTACACCTTGCGCACGGTGCGCGCATCCTCGCCCGTGCCAAGCAAATGGTGGTGGATGCGCAGCTCCACCTCACCGGCGATCTGCAGCGGCGAGAGCACGAAGGTGTCCAGGGTGTGGTTGATCACGCCCTCGGTGGAGTTCTCCACCGGCACCACGCCGAAGTGGGCGGCGCCGGACTCGACCTCGCGGAAGACCTCGTCGATCGCCGGCAGCGGCACGGCATTGATCGATTGCCCGAAATGCTTGAACGCCGCGGCGTGGGTAAAGGTCCCCTCCGGGCCGAGAAAGGCGATGTTCATCGGCTCCTCGAGCGCCAGGCAGGCCGACATGATCTCGCGGAACAGGCGCGCCATCTCCTCGTCG
>JBFKOE010000101.1:0-6823 GCA_041629015.1 Gammaproteobacteria bacterium | reverse complement strand
CTCAAACCGCTGAGGCCGACTGCGTTGCCCCCAGGTAGGCGAGCGCCGCGCCCACGCCGCCCGCGCGGTGGGGGATGCCGGCGATGCCGAGACCCATCTCCACGCCGCAAAGCGATCCCGCAAGGGTAAGCTTATTGAGATCGCCGAGGTGGCCGATGCGAAAGACTTGCCCCTTGACCTTGCCCAGGCCCGTTCCCAGCGACATGTCGAAGCGCCGCAGGATGATCTCGCGTAAGCGGTCCGCGTCGTGCCCGGCGGGCATACGGATCGCGGTCAGCGACGCGCTGTAGCAGTCCGGCTCGGCGCACTGCAACTCGAGCCCCCAGGCATGCACCGCCCGCCTGGTCGCCTCGGCCAGGCGCGCATGGCGCGCGTAGACCTGCTCCAGTCCTTCCTCGTGCAGCATGCGCAGCGCCGCGCGCAGCCCGTAGAGCAGGTTGGTCGGCGGTGTGTAGGGGAAGAAGCCGCTTGCATTAGCCGCCAGCACCGGCCGCCAGTCCCAGTAGGAGCGCGCCAGGGCGGCCGATTCGCACGCCGCCAGTGCCTTGGCGCTCACCGCGTTGAGGCCGATTCCCGGCGGCAGCATCAGGCCCTTCTGCGAGCAGCCGATGAGCACATCCACGCCCCATTCGTCCACGCGCACGTCCATCGAAGCCAGGGACGATATGGCATCGACCAGCAGCAAGGCCGGGTGCGCCGCGGCGTCGATCGCCGCGCGGATGTCGGCCAATGGGTTGGCGATCCCGGTGGAGGTCTCGCTGTGGACCACCGCGACGGCCTTGATGCGGTGCTTGCCGTCGGCGCGCAGCCTCTCCTCCAGCCTGCGGGCATCGACCCCGTGGCGCCAGTCGCCGGCGACCAGCTCGACCTCCAGCCCGAGGCGCTGCGCGAGTCGCTGCCACTCCACGGCGAAGTGACCGGTCTCGAACATCAGTACCCGCTCGCCGGGGGAGAGCGTGTTGACTAGGGCCGCCTCCCACATTCCGGTCCCGGAACTCGGGTACAGCAATACCGGCCCCGATGTCCGGCAAACGGCGCGCAAGCCGGTCAAGATCTCGGCGGTCAACTCCGCGAACTCGGGTCCGCGATGATCGATGGTCGGCGCCGCGAGCGCGCGCAGCACCCGCTCGGGCACGTTGGTGGGGCCTGGTATCTGCAGAAAGTGGCGGCCGCTGGTTCGGGTCATGGTGGGCGATTCGGGTTCGGCGCTCGGTCCGAGCGCCGTCCAGCCAAGTAAAGCACAGCGCCGTTGGCGCCCCGCCGGGTGACGCCGCTCTGGCGCCCGTCGCCGGGCCGCTTGCGGTCGGACTTTGCGCTATGGTTGCAGCCGTGCGCCCCGCCGCTTGCCCGCGCGGCAGCCGGGGCCCCGAGGGGTGTGCCTGGCGGTCAGGGACGCGGCGGCGATCGGCTTGCGGCAAGTTGGGGGAGGCGGGCGCGGGAGCCTCGGGGGTGGCCTTTCGATGATGGAGTACGAGCTGGCAATTCGCCTTGCCGCGTTTCTCGGCATGTTCGCGGCGATGGCCCTGTGGGAGGCGCTTGCGCCCCGCCGCGAGCTGGCGCTCGGCAGGCGCGCGCGCTGGCCGGCCAACATCGCCATCGTGGTGCTGAACAGCGTTCTGCTGCGGCTGCTGTTCCCGGCGGCCGCGGTCGGCATGGCGCTGTACGCGGAGCAGGCCGGTTGGGGGCTGCTGCACCGCGCGGGGCTACCCGGGTGGGCGGCGCTGGTGGTCTCGGTGCTGGTGCTCGATCTGGCGATCTACCTCCAGCACGTGATGTTTCACGCGGTCCCGGCCTTGTGGCGATTGCACCGGGTGCACCACGCGGACTTGGAGTTCGACGTCACCACCGGCGCGCGCTTTCACCCCATCGAGATCGTCCTCTCCATGCTCATCAAGTTCGCCGTCATCGTGGTGATCGGGCCGCCGGTGGCGGCGGTGATCGGCTTCGAGGTGCTGCTCAGCGCCACCGCCCTGTTCAACCACGCCAATGCGCGTCTGCCGCTCGCGCTCGACCGCGTCCTGCGCTGGCTGGTGGTCACGCCCGATATGCACCGGGTCCATCACTCCTGGGTCGAGCGCGAGACCAACAGCAACTTCGGCTTCAATCTGCCGTGGTGGGATCGGCTGTTCGGAACCTATCGCGACCAGCCGGCCGCCGGGCACGAGGACATGACCATCGGCCTGCGCGGCATGCGCGAGCCGGGCCAGTGCAACCGTCTGCTGCCCATGCTGATGCTGCCCTTCAGGGGAGCGGTGGCCGGCTACGCGATCAACCGGCGCGGCGCAGTCGACGATAAAGGGCGGGAGTGACGGGCGGGCGGCCCGGCGACGCGCTTCGCTCGAGGGTCGGCTAAAAAAAACCCCGCGCGAGGCGGGGTTCCGAGCATTCATGTATCCGGGACTTACTGCGGCACGACGTTGCTCGCCTGCAGTCCCTTCGGGCCCTTGGTGACCTCGAAGCTGACCTTCTGGCCTTCGGTGAGAACCCTGAAGCCCTTGGACTGGATGGCGCTGTAATGCACGAACACATCCGCTTCGCCGTTGTCGGGAGCGATGAAACCGAAGCCCTTTGATTCGTTGAACCACTTGACGGTGCCTGTTGCCATTAAACTGTTCCTCAATACGAAAGTGACGTTTGCCTGTGCGCATCCGGCACGCGCTCAATGCGTTTTGCGCCGGCTTGACGCCCGGTTCGGCACGCGCCGCACCGGTTGGCTTTGCTTATCTGCGTGCAGACTGTCGAGCGGGTATTCGGGAGCGGTACGGGAAAGCGACCTACCAGAAAGGGCCAACGCCAAAGACTGCAGCACGCCAACTATAGCCCAAGGCCGGGCGCTTGACCAACGCCTATTTCCAGCGCCGGCGGCGCGTGGCCCGGCCTCGCCGCCGATGCGCGGGCCGATCCGGTGAGACCTTCAAGCGACCAGCCCGCGCTTGATCATCGCCCCCAGGTCACAGCCAGCGAAGATGTGCAGGTGGTAGTGCATCACTTCCTGGTGCGCGTCCTTACCGGTGTTGGCGAGCACCCGGTAGCCGCCTTGCAGCAGCCCCAACTGCGCGGCCACCCGCTGGGCCGCCCGGTAGAAGCCGGCGCTTTCCTCGGCGGTCGCCCGCGCCGAGAAGTCGTCGAAGGACTCGTAGGCGCCCCTGGGGATCACCAGCACGTGCACGGGCGCCTGCGGGGCGATGTCGTGGAAGGCCAGCGCGTACTCATCCTCGTAGACCTTGTTGCACGGGATCTCGCCGCGCAGGATTCTGGCGAAGACATTATTATCGTCGTAGGCCATGGCTCTCTCCGGGATGTGTCGACGTGGATATAGCAAAGATACAACGCAGGCTCGCGGATTTCGTCGCCGAGCGCGACTGGGAGCGCTTCCAGAGCCCGAAGAACCTGGCCATGGCGCTGGCCGGGGAGGCGGGCGAGCTGCTGGAGGTGTTCCAGTGGCTGAGCGAGGAGGAGACCCGGGCGCTGCGCGCGGGTGACCCCGATCACGAGCGCGCGCGCGAGGAGGTCGCCGACGTGCTGATCTACCTGCTGCGCCTCACCGACGTCCTGGGCATCGACCTCGAGCGCGCCGTCAAGGCCAAGTTGGCCACCAACGAGCAGAAGTACCCCGTCGCCCTGTCGCGCGGACACGCCACCAAGTACAACCGCCTGTAACCGCGGGCCCCCGAGGCGGGGCGATCCCGTCAGCGCCCCTCGGTTCCGCGAGTTCGGCAGCAAGGGCGGGGTCGCGCGGCCGTCGAGCCGGGGTGCCGGGACGGGCCTTGCTTTGCCTTCGGGCGCGGCTTGTGCACAATCAGCGTCCCGGACCCGGAATCGTTGATTCATCGTGCGTCCGCCGTTCCGGGGCGCGACCAGCAAGCAGCAGGATGCTATGAGCACCGCCACCCACACGGTCCTGTTCACCGACATGGCCGGCTACACCGAGAGCGTCGCCGGCTCCGACCGTGAGGGCTTGCGGCGTATCCTCAAGGAGCACGAGGGCATCGTCCGGCCGATCGTCGAGCGCCACGGCGGCTGGGTGGTCAAGAACATCGGCGACTCCTTCCTGTGCCTGTTTCCGGCGGCGACCGACGCCCTGCGCGCCGCCCAGGATATCCTGCAGATCAAGACCCCCGGTGGCGCCGGGCTGCGGCTGCGACTCGCGCTCAACACCGGCGACGTCGAGATCATCGGCGGCGACGCCTTCGGCGACTCGGTCAACCTCGCTGCCCGCATCTTGGGGCTGACGCCGGCCGGCGAGATCTGGTTCGGCGGCGGTACACGCGCGTGCATGAACGCGGCCGAGGTGGCATGGGAATACGTCGGACGCTTTCCGCTCAAGGGCGTTCCGGGCGAGCAGGCGTGTTTTCGCCTAGTACCCGACAATCAGGTGTGGCTGCCGACCAAGATCGCCACCGCGGCGCAAGATGGGCGCCTGGTGCGCATTCGCGAGGACAAGCCGGCCCACCTGCTGCCGCCCGACTCCGTGGTCCTGTTCGAGGGCTACGCGCCGGGCTCGCCGTCCCTGGCCGCGGCGCTGGATGCGCTCCCGGTCCTCGATCCGGCGTCGATCTTTCTCGCCACCTACCGGATTTCCCCCAGCGAGCGTGAGATCTGGACCGAATCCGGCAGGGGCCTGGTGATCGGCACCGCCGAGGCCATCGAGATCGCCGTCCGCCAGAATCAGCTGATGGGTGACTCCGGCCACGGCGTGCCCGCGGACAGCATGATCACGGTGCTGCTCGGGCGCATCGCCGACGCCGACCTGGAGCTGGTTGTCGGCGGGTTGGCGCTGCCCGCGGTGCCGCTCGGCCACGTGGTCGCCGGCTACCATTTCGACCTCAACCCGGATGGTCGCTGGGTGACGCACTCCGAGCAGTCGGTGTGCCGCATCGACGTGTCGCGCATGGGGGTCAGGCTGGAGGCCCGCACGCCCGACATCTCCGTCGCCGGCGCCATGGTCCCGCCAGGCGAATCGGTGGAGCTGCAGCGGCCGCTGACCATCCACACGCCACTGGGCGAGATCTCCTTCCTGCCCTTGCCGAAGGGCTATGCCGGCGTGCTGCTGCGCGACACGGCTACCCGGCTCGGGATCAAGAACGGCCAGACCGCGGAGATCGGGCGCAAGCCCAATGCGCCGGGGCTGGCCCTGCCCAACCGCGAGCGCCAGCAGAACATCCGCTGGTGCCCCGGCCAGACGGCCAAGCAGGCGCGCGAGCAGGGATTCACGCTCGATCGCGGCCTGGTCGGGCGCCAGCAGGCCGCGGTCACCGCCACCAAGGAATTCATCCAGCTCGCCCCGCTGCACGGCGACTGCCCCACCTACGTGCTGCGCGGCGCCCAGCTCGGCAAGGTCACCAAGCCGGTGAACCTGCGGCTCGGCGACTTGATCGTGGCCGGCACCACCGTGGTCGCCCTGCGCAATCCCTGATTCTCGACCTCGCGCCGCACGCGCAAGGCGCCGTGGGCGCTTGGCCCGGCTCCGGCGAAGCGATTATCATCCCCGGAAATTTGCGCTTGTTCAGCGCGTTAACTCCCGAGGCGGCCGGTCAGGCGCCCGCATCGCACGCCCGCCGCTAGGCCGAGGCGCCCCGAGTCAGCATGGCGATAGAGATCCCCGGATACCAGATCGTGCGCGAGCTCGGCAGGGGCGGCATGGCGACCGTCTACCTGGCCATCCAGGAGAGCTTCGGGCGCGAGGTCGCGCTCAAGATCATGGCGCCGGTGCTCTCGGCCGATCCCAATTTCCACGAGCGCTTCCTGCGCGAGGCGCAGATCGTCAGCCGCTTGCTGCACCCGCACATCGTGACCGTCTACGACATGGGCGAGCATCACGGTCACCACTTCCTGTCGATGGAGTACGTCAAGGGCCAGGATCTTCGGCGCAAGCGCGTGGATCTCTCCCTGCTCGATCGCCTGCGGGTGGTGAAGGAGGTCGCCGCGGCCCTGGAGTACGCCGGGCGCCGGGGATACGTGCACCGCGACGTCAAGCCCGAGAACATCATGCTCCACGATGACGGCGGTCGCGCGGTGCTGATGGATTTCGGGATCGCGCGCGCGGCCGAGAGCGACGGCACGGTGACCCAGACGGGGGCCGTGATCGGCACCCCGCAGTACATGAGCCCGGAGCAGGCCAAGGGACTGAGCGTCGATCCGCGCTCCGACCTCTACAGCCTGGGCGTCGTGCTGTTCCAGCTGCTGGCGAACCGCGTGCCGTTTCACGCCGAATCGCCTCACTCCGTCGTGTTCAAGCAGATCACCGAGCCGGTGCCGCGCCTGCCGCCCAAGCTCGGCGCCTACCAGCCGGTCATCGATCGCATCCTGGCCAAGGATCCCGAGCAGCGCTACCGCAGCGGCGCGGAGCTGATCACTGCCCTCGACCAGGTGACCGAGGCCTACATGCGTGCCATGCGCCGACTGCGCGCCAGTGGAGTCAAGCCCGCCGCGGCGAAACCGGCGGCGCGGGCGGCGGCCGAGTCGGATGCCGCGGTGACCCTCCCCGTGACCGCGAGTCGTCCTGCGCCCGCGAAACCGGCCGAGGGGCCGGGCACTGGTCCGCAGAGCGCGCAGCACAGCCTCAAGGTGCCCGAGGACATGAGCCGTCAGCACCGCGCCCGCGCCCGGCACGCCTCGCCGGCCGCGGCCGGGATCCTGATCGCCCTGCTGGTCGGCGCGGGCCTCGCGGCCGCCGGCTACTACGGTGGCTGGCTGGCCCCGCTGCTGGATCGCGCCGCGGAGCAGGTCCGCTCCCTGCTCGAGGGCGGCGACGGCCAGCAGCAGGCGGGGTCCGAGACAGCGCCTTCCGGCCCGCCCGCCGCGCTTGCGCCCGGCGAGGCGG
>JBFKOE010000100.1:0-6940 GCA_041629015.1 Gammaproteobacteria bacterium | reverse complement strand
CGCGCACGATGCCGGCGTCTCGCCGTGCGGCCGCGGCCCGGACAGAAGCAGTACCAGGGCAGGCGCAATGTCCGATTCGGAAGTCGCCATTGCGAAGATCACGCGTCCCTCGGCGCAGGGCGTCCTGCCGCGCCCGCGCCTGTTCGCGGCGCTGGACGCCGCCTGGCCCGGCGCGCTCGCCTGGATCGCCGCCCCGCCCGGCGCGGGCAAGACCTCGCTCGCATCGAGCTACGTCCAGGCCGATGGCTGTGCGCACCTCTGGTACCAGGTCGATCGCGGCGATTCCGATGTCGCGACGTTCTTCCACTACCTGAGCGCCGCGGCTGCCCAGCGCGGGCTCGCGCCCGGTGCGCCGCTGCCCGGCTACTCGGTCGAGTACCTCGGCGACCTGCCCGGCTTCGCACGCCGATTCTTCCGCGAGCTCTTCTCCCGGCTGGCGGAGCGCACCTGCATCGTGGTCGACAACTTCCACGACCTCGCCCCGGGCGACACCCTCGCTCGCGTGCTCGAGTACGCGGCCGGCGAGATTCCCGATTCCTGCCTGCTGGTGGTGCTCAGCCGCGCCCTGCCGCCGCCGAATATGGCTCGCCTGATGGCAGCGGGGCGCATCGAGGTGATCGACTGGGAGACCTTGAAGTTGACGCGCGAGGAGACCGAGGAGATCGTGCGCGCGCGAACCGACGATGCCCCCGCGAGCCTGGGCGGGGAGATCCACGATCTCACCTCCGGCTGGGCGGCCGGGCTGGCGCTGATGCTCACGCACTCTCGATCCGGAGCGCTACCGCGGCGCACGGACGGCGAGTTCATCCCGCAGGTGGTATTCGATTTCCTGGCCGGGGAGGTGTTCGAGAAGCTCGATCCCCAGACCCAGGCGTTCCTGCTGCGCGCGTCCTTCCTGCCGCAGCTCACCGGTTCCATGGCAACCCGCCTCGGCAAAGTCGCGGAGGCGGCCGAAATTCTGCATCGGCTCGCTCACAACCACTACCTGGTCTCGGAGCGCCACGGCCCGACGGGCAGCGTCTACGAGCTCCACCCCCTGCTACGTGAATACCTTATGCGGCTGGCGCGTGAACGCTACCCGCTGGAGCAACAGGCGGAGATCCGACGCGAGGCGGCCGTGCTGCTGGCCGAGTCAGGCGAGATCGACGCCGCGATCGAGATGCTGCTCGAGGCCGGCGACTGGGACCGCGTGGTGGATTTGCTCTCCCGGCACGCCCCCGTGATCCTCGAGCAGGGGCGGCTGGAAACCCTGGGGCTGTGGTTCGACGAGCTGCCGCTCGAGGAACTAAGGCGCAACCCGTGGCTGCTCTACTGGGCGGGAGAGTGCCGCTTCTACGCCCGCCCGCGCGAGTGCCGCCGGCTCTACGAACAGGCCTACGCCCAGTTCCTGTCCGCCGAAACCCCGCAGCCTAGAGGTCTGCTACTCGCCGCGAGTTCCATCGTCAATTCGATCATGTTCGAGGGCGATGACCTCTCGGGCCTCGATGCCTGGCTGCCGCGCCTGGGCAAACTGCTGACCGGTGGCAGCGACGGCGTCTCGGAGGCGATCCGCACCCGCGCGCTGTGCATCCACGCGATAGCCCTGGTGCTGCGCCGTCCCGACGACCCGGATCTGACCAGCCTGGCCGACGAGGCGGTGCGTCTCTTTCGCCGCTGCGAGGACGAACTGGTGCGGATACCCGGCGGCCCGACGCTGGCGATCGCGCTCAGCATCATGGGCCGCTTCGCGCAGGCCGAGGAGATACTGCGGATCGCGAACACGCTCGCCGAGCGGCATTACCTTTCGCCGCTCCGCGCCCTGATGCTGTCCACGGCCGAGGCCATGCACGCGCTGCTCACCGGCGATCTCAAGCGTTGCGCCGCGGCCACCGCCGCGAACACCGCGACCGGGCACGCCCACGCATTCAGCCACTGGAGCGCGCTTCTGAACTTCTGCGCGATGAGCGCGCGGCTCGGTCTGGCGGATTTCGAGGGAGCGCACCTTCACATGGAGCATTTCGCCCGCAGCGCCAAGGACTCCAACCGGCTGGCGCGCACCCTCTACCACTACTGCGCGGGCTGGTGCGCGGCGCTGGAGGGGGACGCGGTGCTCGCCTACCAGCAGCACAAGATAGCGATGCAGCTGGCGATCGACGTGGGAATTCCGATCTTCGAGATGATCTCGCGACTGGCGCTCGCCCTGCTCCTGTTCGAGCAGGGTGAGGAACGCAGCGGCACCGTACAGCTGCGCAACATCCACCAACTGGCCGGCAACATCAGTGCACCGCTGATCGAGTTCATGGCTCTGCTGCCCTATGCCTACCTGGCGCTGCGCCATAACCGCAAACACTCTGCACTGAACTCGCTGCGCTATGCATTGCGTTCCGGTCGCGAGCACCGCTTCGTGCACATGCTGGGCTGGCAGCCGACCATGATGGCTGCACTTTGCGAGGCCGCGCTCGAGAACGACATCGAGAGCGACTACGTGCGCCTGCTGATCCGTGAGCGCGATCTTTTTCCGACCGCACCGCCGCTGCACGTCGAGCGCTGGCCGTGGCCGGCGCGAATCCGTGCGCTCGGGCGCCTGTCGGTCACCGTCGACGACCGACCGCTCGGCGGGAACGGCAGGCTGCAGGGCCGGCCGGCGGAACTGTTGAAGACCCTGATCGCCTTCGGCGCGCGCGAGGTCAACGCCGACCAGCTGGGCGCGGCTTTGTGGCCGCACGTCGACGGCGACTACGCCTACCGCACGCTGACAACCAACCTGCACCGCCTGCGCAAGGCGCTGGGATCCGACGACTTCGTCCTGCTCGCTGACGGCATGCTGGGCGTGAATCCGCGCCGCTGCTGGCTCGACACCTGGGCACTGGAGGACGCGCTCGCGGCAATCGAGCGCCAGCTGCGCCGCCGCGGCGACGGCCCTGGCACGGAGGAACTGGAGAATGCCGCCGCGCGGCTGTTCGATCTCTACCGGGGAGCCTTCCTCGCCGCCGACCTGACCCAGAGCCACCTCGCCGGCTATCGCGAGCAGCTGCGGTCGCGTCTGCTCAGGACTCTCGGCCTGCTCGCGGCGGCCCTCGAGGAAGCAGGCAGCTCCGCGGCCGCCGCCGACCTCTTCGAGCGTGCGATCGACGCCGACGACCTCTGTGAGGGCTTCTACCGCAGCCTGATGAAGTGCTACCAGCGCGCCGGGCAGGCCGCCGAGGCGATCAACGCCTACGAGCGCTGCCGCTCGGTGCTTGCCGCCAAGCTCCAGTCGGCGCCATCGGCCGAGACCACGGCGCTCCACCGCCAACTGCTGCAAGAGCCCTGAGCCAGACCTGTAGCGGACCTGTAGGCCACCTGTAAGCCACCTGTCGGTCATTCCCCCGCATGGTGTGAGCCGTATCGGGCACACCGTCGGGAGGACCGGATCATGCCCAGGAGCAGAACTCGGCCGCCACCCACACGCAGGCGCCAGCCACGTCCCACGCCCGCGGACCCGCGACCCCGCCGTGCCGCTGTCATGATCCGCGCGCTGATTGCGGTGACCCCGATGCTGCTCGGCGGCTGCTCGGTGAGCAAGATGGCGAGCAACGCGCTCGCCTCGGCGATGGCCGAGGGTGGCTCGGCCTATGCCACCGACGACGACATCGAACTGATCGGCGCGGCCAGTCCCTTTGCGCTCAAGACCATGGAGTCGATCCTTGAGCGCACCCCGCAACATCGGGGCCTGCTGCTGGCGCTGGCGAGCGGCTTCACCCAGTACGCCTACGCCTACGTCCAGCTGCCCGCCGACGAAACGGAGATCCGCGATGTCGCCGCCGCCTACGCCATGCGCGAACGCGCCAAGGGACTGTACCTGCGTGCGCGTGAGTACGCGAGGCGTGGCCTCGGCACACGCTACCGTCGGCTCGACGACGCGCGCGCCATCGGCGTAATGCTCGAGGAAACGCGGATCGACGACGCGCCCCTCCTCTACTGGCTGGGAGTTTCGTGGGCAGCGGCCATCGCGCTCGACAAGCAAGACCTGGACCTGATCGCGGACCTGCCACTGGTCGAGCGTGTGATGCGCCGGGTGCTGGAGCTCGACGAGGGCTACGACGCCGGCGCGGTCCACGTCTTCTTCATCGCCTTCGAGATCAGCAATCCCGCGGGGGACGGCCGCGCCGAGACCCGCGCCCGCGCCCACTTCGAGCGCACCCTCGAGCTCACCGGCCAGCAGCACGCCGCCCCGCTGGTGACCTACGCGGAGTCGGTCCTGGTCGCCAGCCAGCGGCGTGTGGAGTTCGAGCGCCTGCTGCACGAGGCGCTGCGGATCGACCCGCGCGAGCGGCGCGACTGGACGCTCGCGAACCGCGTCGCCCAGCGTCGCGCGCGCTGGCTGCTCTCGCGCACCGAGTACTTCTTCTCCGAATGACCTGGAGGCGCCACATGGACACCCACACCAAGCGAGCGATTTCCCACCGGGTCGCGCTCACCGTGATTCTGCTGCTGTGCATCGCGCTCGCGCCGCCGCTTGTCGAGGCCGCAGGGCAGCGGCTGAAGATCGGCACTCTCGCCCCGCGCGGCTCGCTCTATCACCGTGCGCTGCAGGAGATGGGCGAAGAGTGGCGCGAAGCGCAGGGCGGCGGGGCCAAGTTCATCGTCTACACCGACGGCACCCAGGGCGGCGAGGCGGACACGGTGCGGCGCATGCGCGTCGGTCAACTGAATGCGGCCATGCTGTCCGTGGTCGGGCTCTCGGAGATCGATCCCAGCGTCTCGGCCCTGCAGAAGATCCCGCGCCTGTACCGCAACTGGGCCGAGGTCGAGTATGTCATCGGGGGACTGCGCGAGGAGCTCGAGAAGCGCCTGCACGAGAAAGGCTTCGTCGCCGTGTTCTGGGCTGAGGCCGGCTGGGTGCAGCTGTTTTCGCGCGAGCCCGTGCAGCGCCCCGAGGATCTCAAGTCGATGAAGATCTTCGCCTGGGCCGGCGACCCGCCCCAGGTGCAAATCATGAAGGAGATGGGCTACCAGCCCATCGTGCTGGAAACCGCCGACATGCTCGCCGGGCTGCAGTCGGGGCTGATCGACGTCGTGCTGGCACCCGCCGTCTTCGCCCTCGCGGGGCAGTTCTACGCCGAGGCGAGCCACATGCTGCGCCTGAACTGGGTGCCGATCGTCGGCGCCCTCGTGGTTACCCGCCGGGCCTGGGAGGCGATGCGTCCCCAGGCGCGCGCGGCGCTGCTCGCCGCGGGTGAAACCGCGGTCGAGCGCGTGCGCGCCGAGCGCCTGCGCCTGGAGAGTGACGCCATAGGCGCCATGCAGGCGCGCGGCCTCACCCTGCACGAGATCGCCCCGGACTCGGCCGTGGCGTGGGATGCGCTGACCGCGGCGGTGTACCCGCGGGTCCGCGGCGCCACCGTCCCGGCCGACATGTTCGACCGCGCCGTGGAGCTGGTCGAGCAGTACCGCGCGAGCCGGAGCGCCGGGCGGTGATGGCGAGCGCGCTCCCGGACACCGCGCGCGACGAGCGGGTCGCCCGGCGGACATCGGCAGGCGCGCGTGCCGTCCTGCGGCAGGCGGAGGACCGCCTGCTGGCACTCACCCTGCTGGTGATGGTGGTGCTCCCGGTGACCGAGGTCGTGCTGCGATCGCTGTGGTCGCTCGGCATCCCCTCGCTTTCGGTGATTGTGCAGCACCTGGTGCTGGTCGCCGGCATGCTGGGTGCCGCGGTGGCCGCGCGCCAGGACCGCTTCATCGCCCTGGCCGCCGCCAACACTCTCGGCAGCAGACTCGGCGAGCGCTGGCCGCGGCTCCTCAGCTACGGCATCGCGGCCGTGGTCAGCACCTTCCTGGCCGTCGCAGCCTGGAGGCTGCTGGCGGTGGAATACGCCGCGGGCACGACCCTCGGCCTCGGGCTGCCGGCCTGGGCGCTGCTCGCCCCGCTGCCGCTCGGTTTTGCGCTGATCGCCTGGCGGCTTGCCGGTCACGCCGCGGCGCGGCAAGGCGACCGCCTCGCCCTGCTGGCGGTCCTGGTGGCCGCGGTGCTCGGCATTGGATCGCTGCCATTCGACACGCCGGGGGCAACCATGCTCGGGCTGGGCGCGGTTCTCCTCGCCACCGTCCTCGGCGCGCCGGTGTTCGTCGCCATCGGCGGCGCCGCGCTGCTGCTGTTCTGGGGCGAGGATCTGCCGATCGCCGCGATCGCCATCGACCACTACCGCCTCGCTACCAACCCGACGCTGCCGGCGATTCCGCTGTTCACCGTTGCCGGCTACCTGCTGACCGAGGGCCGCGCGCCCGAGCGGCTGGTCCGTGTCTTTGGCGCGCTGTTCGGCTGGATGCGTGGCGGCCCGGCGGTGGTGGCGGTGGGGGCATGCACCTTCTTCACCTGCTTCACCGGCGCCTCGGGGGTCACCATCATCGCCCTCGGCGGCCTGTTGCTGCCGCTGTTCGCCAACGCCGGGTATGGCCGCCGCAGCACCCTCGGGCTGGTGACCGGCGCCGGCTCGGCCGGCGTGCTCCTGCCGCCCAGCCTGCCGCTGATCCTCTACGCGGTAGTCGCCCAGGTCAGCATCGAGCAGATGTTTCTCGCCGCCATCGGACCGGCCGTGCTGATGGCCACGTTGACGGCGCTCTGGGGCATCCGTCTCGCGCCGCGCAGGCGGTCGCGACCCCCGTTCGATCGGCGCGAGGCACTGGCCGCCATCGTTGCCGCCCGCTGGGAGTTGCTGGCGCCGGTGCTGGGGCTGAGCGCGTTGCTCAGCGGCCTCGCCACCCCGGTCGAGGCGGCAGCCCTGACGACCCTCTACGTGCTCATCATGCAGACCGCGATCCGCCGCGAGATGAACCTCGCCGGCGACGTGCCGCGCGTGCTCACCGAGTGCGGGTTGATGGTCGGCGGCATCCTGCTGGTGCTCGGGGTGGCCCAGGGCCTGACCAACTTCCTGGTCGACGCCGAGATCCCGGAGCGCGCCGTGAGCTGGGCGGTGGAGAT
>JBFKOE010000099.1:0-6980 GCA_041629015.1 Gammaproteobacteria bacterium | reverse complement strand
GGGCGGCACCGCGATCCTGGCCCGCGGCACACGCTTCCAGGTCCAGGTGTGGCGGGCGCTGCTCGCCCTGCCCTCGGGGCGGGTGTGCGCCTACGGCGACATCGCCCGCGCGCTCGGCAGGCCCCGGGCGGTGCGCGCCGTCGGCACCGCGGTGGGCGCCAACCCGGTGGCGCTGCTCATCCCCTGCCACCGGGCGCTGCGCGCCAGCGGCGAGCTCGGCGGCTATCGCTGGGGCGAGGAGCGCAAGCTCGCGCTGCTGGGCTGGGAGGCGGCCCGCGCCGCCGCCGGCTGAGCGGCCAGGATCGGTCGGGGATCACCCGCGCAGCCGTCGGGTTGTCCCTCATGGAAAACCTGACTGTTGCACTCATAATTAATTCCCCCCCTCTCCTCCGGAGACCCGACCATGAAGCTGAAGACCCCCGTGCTCGCCGTCCTCGCCCTGCTGACCGCTAACGTGCTCGCCCTGCCGGCCACCGCGGACGCCGCCGAGGTCAAGGTCCACCGCGTGGTCATCCACGTCGACGAGAACGACCCGGCGCGCATGAACCTGGCGCTCAACAACGCCGCCAACATCGACGCCTACTACAAGGAGCGCGCCGAGGAGGCGCAGATCGAGATCGTCGCCTACGGGCCGGGCCTGCACATGCTGCGCGCCGACACCTCGCCGGTGAAGGACCGCATCAAGTCCTTCGGCCAGAACTTCGACAACATCGGCTTCATGGCCTGCGGCAACACCAAGCGCAACATGGGCCGCAACGAGAGCAAGGACGTCGAGCTGCTGCCGCAGGCGACCGTGGTGCCGGCCGGGGTGGTGCACCTGATGGAGCGCCAGGAGCAGGGCTGGTCCTACGTGCGGCCCTGAGCCGAATCCTGCACAACCCTCAGTTGGCGTAGCCGCGGTCCAGCCTGCGGTAGCCGATCGCCTCGCCGAGGTGAGCGGGCGCGATGCGCTCGGCGCCGGCCAGGTCGGCGACGGTGCGCGCGACCCGCAGGATGCGGTGAAAGGCGCGCGCTGAGAGCCCGAGGCGCTCGGTCGCCTGGCCGAGCAGGGCCGAGCCGGCCGCATCCAGCGCGCACCAGCGCTCGATCGCCGCGCCCTGCAGGGCGTGGTTGGGCGTGCCGGCTCGGGCCTGCTGGCGCTCGCGCGCGGCGACCACCCTCGCGCGCACCGTGGCGCTGGACTCCGCCCCCTTCGCCCCGCCCGCGGCGAGCTCGCGCTGCGGCACCCGCGGCACCTCGACGTGCAGGTCGATGCGATCGAGCAGCGGCCCCGACAGCCTGCCGCGGTAGCGCAGGACCTGCTCGGGGGTGCAGCGGCAGCGGCCCCCCGGATCGCCGTGGTAACCGCAGGGACAGGGGTTCATGGCCGCCACCAGCTGGAAGCGCGCCGGGAACTCGCACTGGCGGGCGGCGCGGGAGATGGTGACGCGGCCCGACTCGAGCGGCTCGCGCAGCACCTCCAGCACGTGGCGGTCGAACTCCGGGAGCTCGTCCAGGAAGAGCACGCCGTGGTGGGCAAGCGAGATCTCGCCCGGCCGGGGAACCGAGCCGCCGCCGACCAGGGCCACGCCCGAGGCGGTGTGGTGCGGCGCCCGAAAGGGCCGCCGCCGCCAGTCGCCCGCCTCCAGGCCACCGCGACCGATCGAGGCGACCGCCGCCGACTCCAGCGCCTCCTCGTCGGTCATGGGCGGCAGGATTCCCGGCAGGCGGCTGGCGAGCATGGTCTTGCCCGCCCCCGGAGGCCCGATCATGAGCAGCGAGTGACCGCCGGCGGCGGCGATCTCCAGCGCCCGGCGGGCGTGGTGCTGGCCGCGCACCTCGGCGAGGTCCGCGCCCGGCACCGCCGCGAGCCCCTCAGTCGGGGCGGCGCAGGGCGCCAGGGCGCGATCGCCGGCCAGGTGAGCGCAGACCTCGAGCAGGTGGTCGGCACCGTAGATGGCCACACCGCCCACCAGGGCGGCCTCGGCGGCGCTGGCGGCGGGCACCAGCAAGGCGCGGCCGGCGGCCCGGGCCTGCAGCGCCGCCGGAAGGGCACCGCGAACTGGACGCAGCTCGCCGCCCAGGGCGAGCTCGCCGAGGAACTCGCACTCCGCGAGCGCGGCGGCGGGCAGCTGGCCCGAGGCTACCAGCACGCCGAGGGCAATCGGCAGGTCGAAGCGCCCGCCCTCCTTGGGCAGGTCGGCCGGGGCGAGGTTGATGGTGATGCGGCGGGCGGGAAACTCGAAGCCGGCGGTCAGCAGCGCGCCGCGCACCCGGTCCTTGCTCTCGCGCACGGCGGCCTCGGGGAGGCCGACGATCGACAGGCCCGGCAGGCCCCCGGAGAGATGCACCTCGACCGTGACCGGCGGGGCGGTCACGCCCTCCTGGGCGCGGCTGTGGACGATCGCTAGAGCCATCGGCCTTCCCTGGCATCGGCGCGGGCGCTCGCCCGGCCGGCTGCGGATACGTGCCCGGGCGTCCGTCCCGGGCGCTGACTGGCGTTACGAGGACTTCGGACGCGGGCCCTTCACGGCGCGCGGCTTCTTTTCGCCCGCCGCGGCGCCGCCCGCGGGGCGCTTGGCCTCGAGCTCAGTGAGCTTCGCATCCAGTCGCTCGACCAGCTCGCGGGTACGCTCCAGCACGGCGCGCTGGACTTCGAACTCCTCGCGGGTGACGAGGTCGAGGCGGGCGAAGAAGGCCTGCAGCACCGCCCGGAAGTTCTTCTCCAGATCCTGCTGCATTTCGCGCAGCCCGGGCGGCAGCGCCGCGGCCAGGGTCTTGGCCAGTTCCTCCAGCAGCTTGGAATCCATCTCGGCGCTCCCCGGTCGGTACGTGCGTACCGCCATTCTTCCGCATGTGCACAGCGCGTGCAACGTGCACTGCGAAGAGGCATTGGACCCCGCGAATCCCCTGAATGGTGCAGGGCAGCATCGCGATAAAACGTGCCCTTAAGCGGCAAGTATCGGAATTGAAAGGGAATCTTCGAATTGGCATGGCTCCTGCTCTGGCGCCGAAGTGATCGCCTTCGTTTCACTCAGCCAACTACGGAGCAAGCCATGAAGAAACTAACGGTCGTTCTCGGCGCCGGCAGCCTGCTGGTCGCCTCGTCCACGGCGCTGGCCGAGACCAGCGCCAATGTGGGCATCACCTCGAACTACGTCTGGCGCGGCGTGACCCAGACCAGCGATGACGCCGCGGTCTCTGGTGGTATCGACTACGCCCACGCTTCCGGGTTCTACGTGGGCGGCTGGGCCTCGAATGTGAGCTGGACGACGCCGCCCGGAACCGAGATCGATCTCTACCTCGGGTTCTCTGGGACCTTGGGCGAGGTCGGCTACGACGTCGGCTTCATTAGCTACAACTACCCCAGCGCCGATACCAATGACTTCGAGGAGATCTACGTCGGCGCGTCCTTCGGCCCCCTCAGCGCAAAGTACTCCTGGGACGACGACAACGAGAACGGCTACCTGGAGGCGGCGCTGGAGTTCGAAGTCAGGAGCGGGCTGACACTGGGAATACACTTTGGTGATTACGACTTCGACCTGCCCTCGGCCACCGACTACAGCGACTTCAGCGTGTCGGTGAGCAAGGACGCCGGTGACGGCTGGAGCTGGAGCCTGACGCTGAGCGATACCGATTTGCCCGATCCAGGCAATACGCTCAGCGACGACGACCCAAGGGTCGTCATCAGCGTGGGCAAGGAGTTCGGCTTCTAGCCCCAGCGCCAGCGGGGCCCTGGCGGGTCGTCCGACGCGAGCACCACCGGCCACGCTTGGCGCGATGGTAGCGCCGGCTCCCGCCGGCGGGTTTGTCACGCATATACCCATCCCCGCGGGGGGCGGGGGGCGGGCGCCAAGCGCCAGCCCCCCTTTTTGGCTGACATCGCCACTTGCCGCTCGCACGCCCTGCCGTTACAAGTGCCTCTACACCCGAGCGCCTCCTGCCTTCCCATGCCCGCAACCGCACCGTCCACCCTCGAACCCCTGCTGCAGGCGCGGGGCGTGGTCTGCCGCGGCCACGGCCCGTACAGCCTGGAGCTCGCCGCCGACGAGTGCCTGTGCCTGAGCGGCCCGTCGGGCAGCGGCAAGAGCCTGCTGCTGCGCGCCCTCGCCGACCTCGAGGTCCATGAGGGCACGGTCGCGCTGGCCGGCGCCGACAGCCGCTCGATGCCGGCGCCGGCCTGGCGCCGGCAGGTGGGGCTGCTGCCCAGTCAGAGCGAGTGGTGGCTGGCGCGGGTGCGCGAGCACTTCGCGAGCGGCACCGACGGCGCCGAGCTCGAGGCCCTGGCGCTGGCGGCGCGGCTGTGGGACAGCGAGGTCGCGGACCTCTCCACCGGCGAGCGCCAGCGCCTGGCGCTGCTGCGCCTGCTGCAGGGCCGGCCCCGGGTGCTGCTGCTGGACGAGCCCACGGCCAGCCTCGACCCCGAGGGCGTCGCCCGCATGGAGGCTCACGTCGAGCGCTATCGCCGCGAGCACGGGGCGGCCGTGCTCTGGGTGTCGCACGACCCGGCACAGATCGAGCGGGTCGCGGACCGTCACCTGCGGCTCGATGCCGGCGGCGTGCACCCGGCGCCCGCGCCGTGATCCTGCTCTCGGCCTTCGACCTCACCCTGGCCGCCGCCCTGATCGCGGCGCTGGCGCTGCTGTCGTGGCGGCTGCGGCTGGGCATCGCGGGCCAGGTGCTGGTCGCGGCGGTGCGCTGCGCGCTGCAGCTGCTTCTGATCGGGCTGGTGCTCAAGGCGGTCTTCGGGCAGGTGCACCTCGGCTGGGTGAGCGCCATCGGCGGCGCGATGCTGATCATGGCGGCGCGCGAGATCCAGGCCCGCCAGCACCGCCCGCTCGCCGGCGGCTGGGGCTGGGGCATCGGCAGCCTGTCGATGTTCGTCTCCTCCTTCGCCGTCGCCATGCTGGCGCTGACCGCGATCGTCCAGGCCGAGCCCTGGTATCACCCCCAGTACGCCATCCCGCTGCTCGGAATGCTGCTCGGCAACACCATGAATGGGGTCGCGCTGGGCATGGACCGCCTGACGAGCGGCACCCGCGAGCGCCGCCACGTGATCGAGGCCCGCCTGATCCTGGGTCACGGCTGGTCGGAGGCGATCTCGGACCTGATGCGCGACGCGGTGCGCGCGGGCACCATTCCGATCGTGAACGCCATGGCGATCGCCGGCGTGGTGAGCCTGCCGGGGATGATGACCGGCCAGATCCTCGCCGGCTCGCCGCCGGTGGAGGCGGTGAAGTACCAGATCATGATCCTGTTCCTGATCAGCGCCGGGACCGGCTTCGGCACCGTGGTGGCCGTGTGGCTGGGCGCCCGGCGGCTGTTCGACGAGCGCCACCGGCTGCGCCTGGACCGGCTGCGGCCGGCACGCGGCGATGGACAGGCCGCGGAATAAGGGAGTAGTCTCGTCCGTAATACCCGGAGAGGAATCGGGGCGTCAGAAGCACAGCGCTCTTGATCAATGTGCGGTTGATTTGTGATAGTTGTCACGGCAGGAGGAGGCCGGTTCAAATAGCGTTGAGGTGGGGCATCCCGCACCTCCGAGGGCAGCATCCATGAGCACCGTTAGCGAAAAGCTTCAGGCCGGGGCGAGCAAGAAAGAAGAATCCCAAAGCCGCGCCCCCGTCGCCACCCTGGACCAGTGGGTCACCTTCCTGGCCGTGATCGACACCGGCGGCTTCGCACAGGCCGGCGAGTACCTGCACTGCAGCCAGTCCGGGGTCAGCTACACCATCAACAAGCTCCAGGAGCGCCTGGGCGTGCAGCTCTTCACCATGGAGGGCCGCAAGGCGATCCTGACCGAGGCCGGCCGTGCGCTGGTCGACCGGATACGCGTGCTGGTCAAGGACGCGCTCGACGTCGAGGGCATGGCGCGCCAGGTGGCGCACGGCCAGGAGACCGAGATCCGGCTCACCGTCGACAAGGCCTTTCCAACCAGCCTGCTGGTCGAGGCCCTGGGACGCTTCTCACGCCAGTGCCCGGACACCCACGTTCAGCTGCTGGAATCGGCCAACGCCGAGGAGGAGATCGGCGACTCCGCCGACGTCGCCATCGGCCCCCAGGTGCCGCGCGACTGCCTGGCCGATTTCCTGGTCGAGGTGCGCCTGGTGGCGGTGGTCAAGCGCGATCACGGGCTCGCCCAGCTCGGACGCAACGTGACCCAGGACGATCTGCGCCAGGAGACCCAGGTCATCATCACCGACTCCAGCGCCGGGCGCCGCGCGCACTCCGGCTGGGTCACCAGCTCGGGCAAGTGGTATGTCGCCACCATGGAGACCGCGCTGGCGGTGATCCGCGCGGGCAACGGCTTCGGCTGGCTGCCAGAGCACATGGTGCAGGACGCCCTCTCGGGCGGCGATCTGGCGGTGCTGCCGCTCGAGCGCGGCCGCATCCGCGCCGTGCCGATGTACCTGATCTACCCGAAGAACACCGACGATCAGTCGGCGACGGCCAAGCTGGTCACCATCCTGCGCAAGCTCTGCAACAGCTAGGCGACGCGGCCGCACGCGGCGAGGGACCAGCGTTGAGCGCGCTGCCCTCGCTCGCCGCCGCCCTTCCCCCACCCCGAATTGCACTCACGCGCGCCGCCGCGGTCGCGGCGGCGCTGCTCTGCGTCTCCGCCCTGGCGGCGCCCGCCGGCGTCTACCGCTGGGTCGACCCCGAGGGCCGCGTGCACTTCGGCGACCGACCGCCACTCGACCGCGACGCCCAGGCCCTCGACGTGCCGGCGCGCCCGGAGCCCGCCACGGCAGCACCGGCCGCCAGCGACGCCGAGCGCCTGGAGAGCCAGCAGCGCCTGCTGCGCGCCTTTGAGGAGGAGCGCCGGGAACGGGAGGAGCGGCGCGCCAAGGTCGAGCGCGAGGCCGCCGAACGCGAGTACCGCTGCGCCCAGGCCCGCGATCAGCTGCGCAGCTTCCGCGAGGCGGGCTACCTCTACGACGTCGACAAGGACGGCAACCGGATCGTGTTGAACGAGCAGGACCGCGCCCGCGCCATCAAGG
>JBFKOE010000098.1:0-7002 GCA_041629015.1 Gammaproteobacteria bacterium | reverse complement strand
AGCGCGGCGCTCGGGAAGTCCTCGTCGATCAGCTTGGTCTCCTGCAGCGCCAGCACGTCCGGCCCGCTGGCCGCGAGCCAGTCGAGCACATGGCCCAGGCGCACCCGCAGGGAGTTGACGTTCCAGGTGGCGATTTTCATCGAAGAACAGTGGCGATGGACGAGCGGCGAGTGACGAGAGCAAAGCACGCCCCCATTGCCCGGGCAGGGTCATCGCCCGCGCTCGCCACTCGAAGCTCGCGGCGCCTCACCGAGCGATTCCCGAGCTGTGCAGCAGCGCGTCGATGCGCGGCTCGCGCCCGCGGAAGGCGACGAACAACTCGAGCGGATCGCGCGATCCGCCGTTGGCCAGGACCTGGTCGCGAAAGCTGGCGCCGGTCTCCGCGTTCAGCACGCCCTCCTCCTGGAAGCGCGAGAAGGCGTCGGCCGCCAGCACCTCGGCCCACTTGTAACTGTAGTAGCCCGCCGCGTAGCCGCCGGCAAAGATGTGGGAGAAGCCATGAGCGAAGCGGTTCCAGGCCGGCGGTCGCACCACCGCCACGCGCTCGCGGACCTCCTCGAGGGTCTGATAGATCTGAGCACCGCGCTCTGGGGCGTGCTCGTGATGAAGGCGGAAGTCGAACAGGGCGAACTCGAGCTGGCGCACCATCTTCATGCCGCAGTGGAAGTTGCGCGCCGCGCGCAGCCGCTCCAGCATCGGAGCCGGCAGCGGCTCGCCGCTTCGGTAGTGGCCCGAAATCAAGGCCAGGGCCTCCGGCTCCCAGCACCAGTTCTCCAGCAGCTGACTCGGCAGCTCCACCGCGTCCCAGGGCACGCCGTTGATGCCCCCGACCGGCGGGTAATCGACCCGAGTGAGCAGGTGGTGCAGGGCGTGGCCGAACTCGTGGAACAGCGTGATGACCTCCTCGTGGCTGAGCAGCGCGGGGTCGCCGCCGGCAGGGCCGGGGAAGTTGCAAACCACGAAGGCGACCGGGAGCTGCAGGCCCTGAGCGGCGCGGCGACGCTGCACGCACTCGCCCATCCAGGCGCCGCTGCGCTTGTGGGCGCGCGCATGGAGATCGAGGTACAGGCCGCCGATCTCCCCGCCGCGCGCATCGCGCAGGCGCAGGAAGCTCGCCGTCGGGTGCCAGAGATCCACGCCCTCCTCCGCCTCGAAGGAGACGCCGAACAGCCGCCCGACGATGGCGGTGAGCCCGGCGAGCACGCGCGGCAGCGGAAAGTACGGGCGCAGCTGCTCCTGGCCGATGTCGAAGCGCTCCAGGCGCAGCCGCTCGGCGCAGAATGCGACGTCCCAGGCGGCGAGCTCGTCGATGCCGCAGCGCTCGCGCGCGAACTGGCGCAGCTCGGCGAACTCGCGTTCGGCCACGTCGTGCGAGCGCGCGGCCAGATCCTCGAGAAAGGCGATCACCTCGGCCGGATCCCGCGCCATCTTGGTGGCCAGCGAGCGCTCAGCATAGCTCGCGTAGCCGAGCAGGCGCGCGCTCTCGTGGCGCAGATCGAGTACGGCCGCCATCACCTCGCCGTTGTCCCAGCGCCCGGCATGGGGACCCTGGTCTGAGGCACGGGTGCTGTAAGCGCGATAGACCTCCTCGCGCAGCGCGCGGTCCTCGGCGTGGGTGATGACCGCCAGGTAAGCGGGCATCTCCAGGGTCAGGCGCCAGCCCGCGTCGCCCGCCGCCTCGGCCGCGGCGCGCGCCTGGGCGAGCGCGGTCGCGGGCAGGCCGGCGAGGGCGCGCTCCTCGGCAACGGACTTGTGCCAGGCGTTGGTGGCGTCGAGCAGGTTCTCCTCGAAGCGGCTGGTGAGCGTCGCGAGCTCCTCCTGGATGGCCTTGAAGCGTTCGCGCTGCACGGGCTCGAGCTCGATTCCGGCCAGGCGGAAGTCGCGCAGGGCATCGTCGAGCAGCTTGAGCTGGGCGGTGCCCAGCCCCGCGCGCTCGGCGTTCGCGGCGACGGCGCGGTAGGCGCGGAACAGGCCCTCGTGCTGGCCGATCTCGGTGGCGTAGCGGCTCAGCTTGGGCAGGCAGGCATTGTAGGCGAGGCGCAGCTCGGCGGAATTGAGCACGCTGTTCAGGTGCGCCACCGGCGCCCAGGTCCGCCCGAGCCGATCGTCGAGCGCCAGCAGGGGCTCGATCAGGCTCTCCCAGCTCGGGTTCGGCTGGGCGGCGAGGGACTCGATCGCGGCGCGGTTATCGGCCAGCACCTGATCCACGGCCGGCTCCACGTGCTCGGGACGGATGGCGGAAAAGGCCGGCAGGCCCGTGTGATCGAGCAGGGGGTTGTGCATCGCGAATCCCGCTTGCTTGGTTCTTGGTCAGGCGCCGGCCAGGCGCACGCCCAGCGCCCAGACCGCCCCGCCGCCCAGCGCCAGGAAGGCGACCAGGCAGGCCGCAGCGTACCACCGAAAGCGCCCGGCCATGCGCAGCTGCGGCTGGGTCGATAGCAGGTAGGTCTGGCCGTGCGGCGGTTTGGACAGCGTGTGCACGGCGGGCTGCAGGGCCCGTTCGCGTTGCGCCGCGGCCACCTCGGCGGCTGCGGCCTCGCGCGCCGTCGACCACTCCTGCATGTCGATCGCGCCGTCGCCGTCGCGATCGAAGCGCTGCACCAGCTCGCGCTGATCTCTTTTCCAAAGCGCCAGCAGCTCGCGCACCTCGGCGCCGGTGTTGAAGCTGTCCTGCGCCCCGCCCACGCTGCGGAACCAGCCGAGCGCGTAGAGGCTGTCGGCGGCGTGGATGCGGGCCTCGGTGTAGCGGTAGCGCCCGCCGCCGATCAGACCCCCCCAGCCACCGCCGCCGGACGGCTGGACCGGGTGCTCGCTCGAGCCGTACCAAACCTGGCGCACCGAGGGCGTGACCTCGGCGCCCTCGGGGTCGATGACGCAATCGCCGCTGGCGTCCCGCAGCAGGAACAGCTCGTCACTGGTCCCGTCGCGCAGCGTGCGCCAGTGGGCGCGCCGGCCGCTGCGCACCCGCTTCTCGACCTTGTAGCGGTACCAGACGCAGGGGGTGGCGGTCAGCGGCGCGACGATGGGATCACCCTCCATCAGTGCCGCATCGCCCTCCAGTTCCACGTAGCCCTGCGCCGCCGAGCGCACCAGGGAGGTCGGCGTGTCCTCCATCAGCCGCGCGCGGCCCACGAAGCGGAACAGGCCGAACAGGCCGGCCGCCGAACCGCCGGCCGCCAGCAGCCAGCCGATCCAGAACTCGTGCGCCGGTGCGAGCGCCAGCTCCTGCGCCAGTTCGGCGGGGATCATCGCCCTCAGGCCTGGCTGAAGAGCTCCCGCACGTCCACGTCCTTCTTCTCCTCCTCCTCGAACTCCAGCAGCTGCGCCGGCCCGAAGCGGAACCAGCGCGCCACGATCAGGTCGGGAAACTGCTCGATGCGCACGTTGTTGAGGTTGACGCTCTCATTGTAGAACTCGCGCCGATCTGCGATCTCGCTCTCCAGGCCGCTGATTCGCGCCTGCAGGTGCTGGAAGCTGTCGTTGGCCTTCAGGTCGGGATAGGCCTCGGCGACGGCGAACAGATTGCCCAGGCCGAGCCGCAGCTGGGTCTCGGCCGGCCCGAGGGCGCCGATGTCGCCGGCCTCGCGCGCCGCGGCCACCGCCGAGCGCGCCTTCATGACCTTCTCCAGCGTCTCCTGCTCGTACTTCATGTACTGCTTGCAGGTCTCGACCAGCTTCGGCAGCTCATCGTGGCGCTGCTTGAGCAGCACGTCGATGTTCGCCCAGGCCTTGGAGACCGCGTGCTTGAGCCGCACCAGGCCGTTGTAGATCGTGATCGCGTAGATCACCACCACGGCGATGATCCCCAGGACGACAAAGGTGCTCACATCCACGGCATCCCCCTTTCGCTCCGTCGGCCGCGCGCGCCGGCGCGCCCGCGGTGAGAATTCGAGCCCCGGCGGGGTCTTGTGTCATTGGCGCCCGGACGGGCCTCGCCCGCGCCGCCGATATGCTAGCTTTCTCGCTCGGCCCCCTGGCCTTATCGGCCGGCGCGCCCGATTCGTGACTCATGCGGGCGGCCCGCCCCGCGGGAGAGGTGACATGTCCCAGCAGTTCGATCTCATCGCCATCGGCGCCGGCAGCGGCGGCATCTCCGTCGCCGAGCGCGCCGCCCGCCACGGCGCGCGCTGCGCCATTATCGAGGAATCCAGGCTGGGCGGCACCTGCGTCAACCTCGGCTGCGTGCCCAAGAAGGTGATGTGGATCGCCGCTGCGCTGGCAGAAGCCGTGGAGGACGCCGCGGGCTACGGCTTCGATCTCCAGCGCCCGCCGCTGGACTGGGCGCGGCTGGTGGCGGCGCGCGAGCGCTACGTCGGCGGCATCAACGACTGGTACGGCACCTACCTCGAGGACTCGGAGATCGCCCTGGTGCGGGGTCACGCCCGCTTCGTCGCCGAGCGCACGCTGGAGGTGGACGGCGAGCGGTACAGCGCCGATCACATCGTCATCGCGCCGGGTGGACGCCCGGTCGTGCCGGGAATCGAGGGCGCGGAGCAGGGCATCACCTCGGACGGTTTCTTCGCGCTTGCCGAGCAGCCGCGCCGGGTCGCGGTGGTGGGGGCGGGCTACATCGCCGTCGAGCTCGCCGGCGTGCTCGATGCGCTCGGCAGCGAGGTCACCCTGCTCCTGCGCGGCGAGCAGCTGCTGAAGAACTTCGACCCCATGCTGCGCGAGCACCTGATGCAGGAGATGCTCGCGCACGGCGTCAACATCCTGCCGCGCGTGCAGATCGAGCGGGTGCGCCGCGGCGCGGACGGGGCGCTCGACCTGCTTTGCGCCAACGGCCAGGAGCAGCGCGGCTTCGACACCCTGATCTGGGCCACCGGGCGCGAGCCGCGAACCGCCGAGCTGGATCTCGCGGCCGCGGGGGTGGCCTGCGACGAGCGCGGCTACATTCCGACCGACGGCTACCAGAACACCAACGTCGCAGGCGTCTACGCGGTGGGCGACGTCACCGGGCGCGCCCAGCTCACCCCCGTCGCCATCGCCGCGGCGCGGCGGCTCGGCGATCGCCTTTTCGGCGGCATGGCCGAGAGCCGCCTCGACTACGAGGACATCCCCACCGTGGTCTTCAGCCACCCGCCCATCGGCACGGTGGGGCTGACCGAGGACCAGGCGCGCGAGCGGCACGGCGAGGCGGTCAAGTGCTACAGCACGCGCTTCACGCCCATGATCTACGCCATCGCCGGGCGCGACACCCACACCGCCATGAAGCTCGTCTGCGTCGGTGCCCAGGAGAAGGTCGTCGGCGTGCACATCATCGGCCACGCGGCCGACGAGATGCTGCAGGGCTTCGCCGTCGCCCTGCGCATGGGGGCAACCAAGGCCGACTTCGACCGCACGGTGGCGATCCACCCCACCAGCGCCGAGGAGCTGGTGACGATGAGGTGACGAAGCGAGTAGCGGGCGAAGGTATACTCGCCTCCTTTCGTATCTCGCGACTCGCAACTCGGAGCTGAATTCCCATGACCCTGCGCAGCTACAACGGCACCCGTCCTTCTCTCGCCGCCGGCGCGTACGTCGACGAGGGCGCGCTGGTGATCGGCGACGTCGTAATCGGCGAGGACTCCTCGCTGTGGCCGGGCGTTGTGGTGCGCGGCGACGTTCACCACATCCGCATCGGCCGGCGGACCAACGTCCAGGACGGCAGCGTGCTGCACGTGACCCAGGCCGGCGAGCACGATGGCGATGGCCACCCGGTGGCGATCGGCGACGAGGTCACCATCGGGCACCGCGCCGTGGTGCACGGCTGCACCGTCGGCAACCGGGTGCTGATCGGCATCGGGGCGGTGGTGCTGGACGGCGCCGTGATCGAGGACGAGGTGATGGTGGCGGCCGGCAGCCTGGTGGCGCCGGGCAAGACGCTGGCCAGCGGCCATCTGTACGTCGGCAGCCCTGCGCGCCAGGCCCGTGCGCTGAGCGAGCGGGAGCGCGCCAGCCTGCTTGAGGCCGCGCAGCATTACGTCGATCTCAAGGTGCAGTATCTCGCCGCGCGCGGCGACTACAGCTACTGATGGTTGCCGCGGTCGGTTCCTCGCCGCCCCGCGCGGAGTGAGCGCTACCTAGCGGCGGCCCCGCGACGGCCCACGGTCCCGGGGCCGCTGTTCCGACCACCCCTGAGCGGAGACCGGACGGGCGCGCGCCCGTCCCGGCCGGCGGCCGTTCTTGATCGCGGTCAAGGAATCCATGCCACCGCGGGAGAAGACTTCCACGAAATGCGCTGCGCATAACGCTGGAGGAGCCCGCGATGAAATCGTTTAAGTCCGCTCTTGGATTACCCCTGGGGTTGGCCCTGGTCTGGAGCACCGCCGTTGCCGCCGTGCCGGCGGAACGCGTGCGACAGGTCCTGGTGCCGCCACCGTCGCTGCCCACCCACAGCCAGACAGCGGCAGGCCCGCCGAAGGTTGTCGAGGTGACACTCACCGTTGTGGAGAAGGAAATCGAGGTGGAGCCCGGCGTGTTCGTCCGTGCCATGACCTTCAACGGCAGCGTCCCGGGCCCGATCATCGTGGTTCACGAGGGCGACTACGTGGAGCTGACGCTCGACAACCCCGCGACCAACACCTTCGAGCACAATATCGATTTCCACGCGTCGACTGGCGCCATGGGCGGCGGCGAGATCAGCAAGGTCAGCCCCGGCGAGAGCGTGGTCATCCGCTGGAAGGCCACCAAGGCGGGCGTGTTCGTGTACCACTGCGCGCCCGGTGGCGCCATGATCCCTTACCACGTGGTCTCGGGCATGAATGGAGCCGTGATGGTACTGCCGCGGGGCGGCTTGCGCGATGCGGCGGGCAAACCCCTGCGCTACGATCGCGCCTACTACATCGGCGAGCAGGACTTCTACATCCCGCGCGGGCCCGGTGGCGAATACAGGCGCTACCCTACAACGGCCGCCGCCATGGGGGACACGCTTGCCGAGATGCGTACCCTGACGCCGAGCCGCGTGGTGTTCAACGGCGGAGTCGGAGCGCTGACCGGCGAGAACGCGCTGACCGCGAAGGT
>JBFKOE010000097.1:0-7275 GCA_041629015.1 Gammaproteobacteria bacterium | reverse complement strand
TGCAACCCGACCCTCGCGCTGCGCGATGTCGCGGCGGTGGCCGAGATCACCCATCGCCACGGCGCGCTGCTTGCCGTGGACAATACCTTTGCCACCCCGGTGAACCAGCGTCCGCTGGCGCTGGGGGCGGACCTGGTGCTGCACGCCGCGACCAAGTACCTCGGCGGCCACAGCGACCTGACCGCCGGTGCGCTGATGGGCGCACGCGCGCTGCTCGAGCCGGTCTGGGACCTGCGCCGCAGCCTGGGCCAGACGCCCGCGCCGGAGACCGCCGCCCTGCTGGCCCGCAGCTTGCGCACCCTCGAGGTGAGGGTGATGCGCCAGAATGCCAATGCACAGCGCATCGCCGAGGTCATGCGCGGCCACCAGCGCGTGCGCCGCGTGCTGTATCCGGGGCTGACGGATTTTCCCGGCCACGAGCTCGCGCGCCGGCAGATGAGCGGCTTTGGCGGAATGCTGACTTTGGATCTGGATGCCGAAGCCGCGCAGACCACGGTGGTGGTCGACCGGCTGCGCCTGATCCTCAATGCGCCCAGTCTCGGCGGCGTGGAGAGCCTGGCCTGCGTGCCGTTTGCGACCACTCACTTCGGGCTCTCGGCCGAGGAGCGCGAGCGCCGCGGAATCGCCGACTCCATGATCCGGCTCTCGGTGGGCCTGGAGGACCCGCAGGACCTGATCGACGACCTGTGTCAGGCACTGGGCTAGGCCGTTTCGACCGAGGTTTTCCTCGGGCCGCGGGGCGGCGCGCTGCACCGGGATGAACCCCTGCGCCGCTACCGTATCGAACAGGTTAGCGACGCAAACCCATTGAAAGGGTCATTCATGCTGATCAAGAAGCCGAGCGACATCCCGCCCTCCGAGATCACCAGCGAGTCTGTCTACGCGCAGCGGCGCCGATTCCTCAGGACCTCGGCGCTGGCCGCGGTCGGCACGCTGCTCGCCGGCCCGGCGCTGTGGTCGCCGACGGTGCGCGCCGCGGCGGCGCTCTCGTTCGAGAAGAACCCGGCTTATCGGCCCGACGAAGACCTCACCGGCAAGGACGCGGTCACCAGTTACAACAATTTCTACGAGTTCGGCACCGGCAAGGAGGACCCGGCCCAGTTTGCCCACACGCTGCGCACGCGGCCCTGGTCGGTCAAGGTGGAGGGCGAGTGCGAGGCGCCGGGCGCGATCGACATCGAGGAGGTGCTGACGAAGTTCACGCTCGAGGAGCGCATCTACCGGCTGCGCTGCGTGGAGGCCTGGTCGATGGTGATTCCCTGGATCGGATTTCCGCTCGGTGATCTGCTGGCCCGCTTCAAGCCGACCTCCAAGGCCAAGTACGTGGCCTTTGAAACCTTGGTCGACCCGGAGCAGATGCCGGGGCAGCGGCGCTCGGTCCTCGACTGGCCCTACCGCGAGGGCTTGCGCATCGACGAGGCGATGCACCCGCTGACCCTGGTCGGCGTCGGCATGTACGGCGAGGTTATGCCAAACCAGAACGGCGCACCGCTGCGCCTGGTGGTGCCGTGGAAGTATGGCTTCAAGAGCATCAAGTCGATCGTGACCATCCGCTTCAGCGAGCGCCAGCCGCGCACCACCTGGAGCATGGAGAACGCGCGCGAGTACGGCTTCTATTCCAACGTCAATCCCGAGGTCGATCACCCGCGCTGGAGCCAGAAGCGCGAACGGCGGATCGGCGAGTTCTTCAAGCGCGACACCCTGATGTTCAACGGCTACGCGGAGCAGGTCGCCTCGCTCTACGCGGGCATGGACCTGAAGCAGAGCTACTGAGCCGAGGCCGCGCGGTGGCGAGAAGGGACTGGATCGCGCGCCGGCTGAAGCCCGCCGTCTTCCTGACCTGCCTGGTCCCGGCGGCGTGGCTGGCCTACCGCGCCTTCACCGGCGATCTCGGTGCCAACCCCATCGAGACCCTGTCGCGCTACACCGGTGACTGGACCCTGCGCTTCCTGCTGATCGCCCTGGCCGTCACTCCGGCGCGCCACCTGAGCGGCTGGGCGGGAGTGATGCGCCTGCGGCGGATGCTGGGGCTGTTCGCCTTCTTCTACGCCTGCCTGCACTTTCTCACCTACCTGGTCCTCGACCAGTTCTTCCACTGGCCCTCGATCGTGGAGGACATCGGCGAGCGCCCCTACATCACCGTCGGGTTCACCGCCTTCGTGCTGCTGATCCCGCTGGCCGCGACCTCCACCAACGCGATGGTCCGGCGCCTCGGCGGGCGCCGCTGGCAGGCGCTGCACCGGGCGGTGTACGCGATCGGGGTGCTCGGCGTGTTGCACTTCCTGTGGCTGGTCAAGGCGGATAACCGCGAGCCGCTGATCTACGCGTTCGTCCTCGCCCTGCTGCTCGGCTACCGGCTCTACCTGCGCTGGCGGCGCGATCGGGTTGCCGCGCGTGCGGCCGAGGCCCGCAGCTGAGCGATCGCGCTCAGCCGGCGCGCACCCACACCGCCGTGTCGTGAAAGACCGCCCCGCCGTTCGGGGCCGCCGGCTCGGCCGAGGTCAGCACGTTGGTCCCGCGGCCGTCGCTGAATGCCGCGTTGGGCCAGATGCTCTCGAGGATGACCACGTCAGGCTGCACGCCGTCGAAGAGCTGGGCGGTGAGCGCGATCTCGCCCTGGCGGTTGCCTACCCGCACGGCGGCGCCGTCCTCGATCCCGAGCGCGGCGGCCGCATCCGGGTGCAGCATCAGGCGCGGTGAGCCCTCGTGCTCGCGCGAGGTCGGCGTCTCGGTGAAGCTGGAGTTGAGGTAGTTGCGCGCCGGGGCCGTGACCAGCCGGAACGGGCGCTCGCCGTCGGCGGCGTCGATGACCTCCCAGTGATCCGGCAGCGCGGGCATGCTCTCGGCCAGGGGCCCCAGCCGCGACCACTCGGGGGCGAAATGGAACTTGCGATCCGCGGTAGCGAAGCCGTCGAGGTAGTGGGCGGTCTCGAAGGGTGCCGCGCAATCGTGCCAGCCGGTCGCGGCAAGCGTCTCGATCCCGGGCCAGCCCGATGCCTTGAGCGTCGCGCCGATGAGCTCGCTCGCGCTCATCGAGAACCCCGGGTGCTCGGCGCCCAGGCGGCGGGCCAGCTCGCAGATCACCTCGTGGTTGGAGCGGCACTCCTCCAGGGGCTCGATCAGGCGCGGGCCGTAGACGATATGGGTGTGGCCGCCGCCCTGGTAGAAGTCGTCATGCTCGAGGAAGGTCGTCGCCGGCAGCACGATGTCGGCCATGCGCGCGGTCTCGGTCATGAACTGCTCGTGCACACAGACGAAGAGATCCTCGCGCTCGAAACCGGCGCGCACCCGGTTCTGGTCCGGGGCCACGGCCAGCGGGTTGGTGTTCTGGATCAGTAGCGCGGTGACCGGCGGGCCGTCGCCGAGATCGCGCCGGTCCCCGCCGAGCACCGGCCCGATGCGCGACATGTCCAGGCTGCGCACGGCAGGATCGATCAGGTCGCTGCCCTCGATCAGCTGCATGTTCCAGTGATAGAGGTCGCCGTTGGCGAACAGCGCGCCGCCGCCGCGCTGGCGCCAGGCGCCGGTCACAGCCGGCAGGCAGCTTACCGCATGCATGGCGACCGCGCCGTTGCGCGAGCGCGTGAAGCCGTAGCCGATGCGGACGAAGCTGTGCGCGGCGCGGCCGTAAAGGCGGGCGAACTCGCGGATCTCGTTGACCGTGAGGCCGGTGATCGCCGCCGCCCACTCGGGGGTGCGCTCGGCGACGTGGGCCTCCAGCCGCTCCCAGTCGCGGGTGTACCGGGCGAGGTAGTCGCGGTCGGCGAAGCCTTCCGCGAACAGCACATGCATCACCGCGCAGGCGAGCGCCGCGTCGGTGCCCGGGCGCAGCGCCAGGTGGCGGTCAACGGCCTGGGCGGTGGCGTTGCGGTAGGGATCGACGAGCACGACCTGGGCGGCCGAGTTCTTGCGGGCACGGGCGACGTGGGTCATGACGTTGACCTGGGTCGCCGCCGCGTTGGTCCCCCAGATCACGATCAGGTCGGATTCGGCCATCTCGCGCGGGTCGGTGCCGCGGAGCGCGCCGGTGCCGGCGGCCCAGCCGGCTCGGCCGATCGAGGAGCAGATGGTCTTCAGCTGCCTCGAGTAGCGCTTGGCGTGGCGCAGGCGGTTGATGCCGTCACGCTGCACCAGGCCCATGGTGCCGGCGTAGTAATAGGGCCAGACGGCCTCGCTGCCGTGGCGCCGCTCGGCGGCCAGCAGCGCCTCGGCGACCTCGTCCAGCGCCGCCTGCCAGGAGATGCGCTCGAAGCGCCCGCTGCCCTTCGGGCCGGTGCGGCGCAGCGGCCAGCGCAGCCGCTCGGGGTGGTGGACGCGCTCGGCGTAGCGGGCCACCTTGGCGCACACGATGCCCGCGGTGTAGGAGTTGGCGCGCGCCCCGTGGATGCGGCCGATGGTGCGTTCATCGAGCAGCTCCACCTCCAGCGCGCAGGTCGAGGGGCAGTCGTGTGGGCAGGCGCTGCGGCCGATGGTCTTTTCCATGGGGGGCTCAACACGGCGAATCGGTCAGGGGAGGCAGACTAACCGCCGGCTTGCTGCGCAGCAAGCGCGCGCCGCAGAGGCCGATCCCGGGCGAGCGTGATCGAGTGCGCGCCGATCGGCGGTCGCCTGAAGTAGAATCCCGGCTCGTCATGAGCGTGTTCTTCACCCGCATAGTCGAGATCCTGGTGCTGCCGCCGGGCGGCCCGATGCTGCTGATCCTCATCGGGGGGCTGATGCTGGCCGCGCGTCGCCGCGGCGGGGGCTGGGTCTTCAGCGCGGGCTTCCTCGCCCTGTACCTGTTCGCCACGCCGCTGGTCAACGGCTGGCTCGCCGCGGCGCTGGAGCGCTACCCCGCGCTGACGCAGGAGGCGCTGCGCGCCAGCGGCGCCCAGGCCATCGTCGTGCTGGGAGGCGGGCGCTACCACGACGCGCCCGAGTACGGGGGCAGCACCTCCAGCGCCGCGGAGGTCGAGCGCCTGCGCTATGCCGCGCACCTGCAGCGCGCGAGCGGCTTGCCCATCATGGTCGACGGGGGCGATCCCTTCGATACCGGTGAATCTGGCGCCACCTTCATGCGCCGCGTCCTCGAGGAGGAGTTCCAGGTCCCGGTGCAGTGGAGCGACGGGCGCAGCCGCCACACCTTCGACAATGCCCGCTACGCCCGCGACGTGCTGCGCCCCGCGCTGATCGACCGCATCGCGCTGGTCACCCATGCCTGGCACATGCCCCGCTCCGTGTGGGCGTTCGAGCAGGAGGGGTTCGAGGTGGTGGCGGCGCCGACGGGATTTTCGACGCCCGGCGAGACGGAACGGGGGGTGCTCAGCCTGCTGCCCCAGGCGCAGGCGCTGCGCCGCTCCGTGCTCTACCTGCACGAGCTGCTGGGGATGGTCTGGTACTGGGTGTTCGGGCGTTAGGGGAGGGCAGCCCGGCGCGTCACGCGCCCGGGTCAGGGGCTCAAGCTGCAGCCACGCGCACCGCATCGCCCGCTAGCGCAGCCGAGGTGGCGCTGGGCGAGGAAGGAGATCGGTAGCAGCAGCGGAAAGCCGGCCACTGCCAGCCAGTACCAGCCGCCGGGGAAGTTCTCCGGCTCCAGCAGCCAGACGGTGAACCACTGCCCGCACACGTAGAAGGCGATCGCCAGCAGCACCCAGGCGGCAAGAGCCACCCCGCGATGGGCGCCGAGTCTTTGCAGCGTGCGTTCCAGTGCGTTGTCCATTGCCTACTTGGTCGCCGTTCGTGCTCGATGGTTCCGCGCTAGCGACAGCTGGTCACGGAATCGGGCTGGCAGCGGCGCCGGTTGATCCAGGTAGCGTTGCCGAGCGAGGCCCCCTCCAGCTTGGCGTCGACGATGTCCGCGCCGGCCAGGTTGGCGCGGGTCAGGTTCGCGCCGGAGAGGTCGGCGCCCGCCAGGCGGGCACGGGCGAGCTGGGCCAGCTCCAGGCGCGCGCCGCGCAGATCGGCCTCCTCCAGAACCGCGCTGTTCAGGTTGGCTTCGGTGAGGTCGGCGTTGGCGAGGAGGGCGCCGAACAGGTCGGCATCCTCGAGGTTCGCCTCGCGCAACGAGGAGCCCGTGAGGTCCGTGCCCGCGGCGCTGGCCGAATACAGCGAGGTCTTATCGAGGCGCGCGTTGGCCAGCTTGGCGCGGCGCAGGTTCGCCCGATCGAAGCGTGTCTCGCGCAGGCGGGCCTCGGAGAAGTCCGCCTCCTCGGCGCTGGCGCCGACGAAGCGCGCCTGGAACAGCCTCGCCCCACGGAAATCGGTGCGGGTGAGCTCGGCGAGCTGGAAATCCGCGTTGTCCAGGCGCGCATCCTTGAACAGGGCGCCGCTTAGGGTCGCGCGCGTGAAGATCGCGCCGCGCAGGTCCCGGCCGCTGAGATCCACGTTGCGCATCACGCAGCCGGTCCAGTTCACGCCCGGCGCGGGTGGGTCCGCGCAGCCCGCCTCGGCGGTGACGGCCGCCTGCGCCAGGCACAACATCAGGATCCATCCGCCCGCGCCCGCGCGCTTGCCCGTCATTCGCCCTTCCTTCACGAAGCCTCCAGGCCGCATTGCCGTGGATGATGTTAGCCGCTCGCGCGGGCGATGTCTCGCCCCGGTGGGCCCTTGGCGGCGCGCGTTGAAAGGCCCTGCGCCTAGGGTATATGCTTGCCCGCCTTGCGTTTGCGGGCATGCGCGTGACGAGCGCGGCACGTGCTTCGCGTGGAAGCAGGGGGTAGAGAGTAGCTGGAACTGAGCACGACTGACGTCCCGGAGAGGTGTCCGAGTGGTTGAAGGAGCACGCCTGGAAAGTGTGTGTACGTTAATAGCGTACCGAGGGTTCGAATCCCTCCCTCTCCGCCAAACAGAAACGGGGCCCGCAGTGGCCCCGTTTTTGTTTGGCTGTGGACGGTCGGATTCGAACCCGAGGGTATCTAATTAGGCGGTTCGACAAGCCGCCGCAGCGGCGCAGAACGCCGGCGCGTAGCGACGGCGGCCCTGAATGGGCGAGGCCACGATGTGGCCGAGTAATCCCTCCCTCTCCGCCAAGTAGTCTGCGACCGGGAGACGCTCTCCGGTTTGCACGAGGAAGTTCACGAGAATTCAGCCGGTTGCGCCTCAGCGCGCGCCGGCTGAGGCATTAACATGCACAACTGGATATTGGCTGGAGTTCATTAGGGTTATAGTTATTCACAAGAAGCAAATAGCAGATAGATCAAGCGGTTTGCCGCTGGAAGGCGATGAATATCATGAAGCGAAAATCGGTAACGACAGACAACTCTCAAGGAAACGCCTATCTCCAGCGAGTAGGCAGCC
>JBFKOE010000096.1:0-7313 GCA_041629015.1 Gammaproteobacteria bacterium | reverse complement strand
GATGGTGGCGCTGGCGATGGCGACGACCTGCAGGGCGAGGCTGATGCGCGAGAGATCGCCGCCCGAGGCGACCTTGGCCAGCGGGAGCGGCGGCTGGCCGGGGTTGGCGCTCACCAGGAACTCGACGGTCTCCAGGCCGCCGGCGGCGGGCGGGTCGGCGGGCACCGGGGCGAGCGCGATCTCGAAGCGCCCGCCGGCCATGGCGAGGCCCTGCATGGCCTCGCTGACCGCCGCCGAGAGCTCGCGGGCGGCACGCTGGCGCGCAGCCGACAAACGCTGCGCGGCCTGCTCGTAGTCGCGCCGAAGCTGGGCCAGCCGCCGCTCCAGCTCGTCCAGGTTCTCGGCGCCGTGCTCCAGCGATTGCAGCTCCTCTGCGAGACGCCGCTGCAGGGCCGGAAGCTTGGCGGGCGAGGTGCGGTGCTTGCGCGCGGTCTCGTGCAGGGCCTGCAGCCGCCGTTCGGTCTGGCGCAGCCGCTCGGGATCGAGGTCCACCTGGTCGGCCGCGGCGCGCAGCGCCCGGTTGGCCTCCTGCAGCCCGATGGCGCACTCGCCGAGCAGCGCGTGCGCGGCGGCGATCTGGGCGTCGAGCGCGACCAGGGGCGCGAGCAGATCGGCGACACCGCTGAGCTGGTCGTGCAGGCTGCGGTCCTCGCCCTCGTAGAGCGCCTCGGAAGCCTGGTGGCAGGCGGCGAGCAACTCCTCGGCGTGCGCCAGGCGGTCGTGCTCGATGCTCAGCCCCTCCCATTCGTCGTCGCGAAGCTCCAGCGCATCGAGTTCGCTCAGCTGGAAGCGCAGCCACTCGGCGCGCTCGGCCCGTTCGGTGCCGCTGCCGCGCAGCGCCTGCAGGCGCTCCTCCTCCTCGCGCCAACGCTGGGCGAGCTCCGCGACCTGCGCGGCGAGGTCCTGGTGGCCGCCGTGGGCGTCGAGCAGGGCGCGCTGAACCGGGCGGCGCAGCAGCGACTGGTGGGCGTGCTGGCCGTGGATGTCGACCAGGAGCTCGCCGAGTTCCTGGAGTTGCTGCACGGGGGTCGGGCGGCCGTTGATCCAGGCCCTGGAGCGGCCCTGCGCGGATACCACCCGCCTGAGCAGGCAGGACTCATCCCCCGCCAGCGCCTGTTCCTCCAGCCAGGCCCGGGCGGCGTCCGCCGAGCCCAGGTCGAACTCCGCGTGTACCTCCGCCTGCGCGCAGCCGGCGCGGACCACGGTGCTGTCGGCGCGGTCGCCCAGCACGAGCCCCAGCGCATCGACCAGGATCGACTTGCCGGCGCCGGTCTCGCCGGTGAGCACCGTCATGCCGGGCGCGAGCTCGAGCGCGAGCTCGCGCACGATCGCGTAGTCGCGGATGTGCAGGGATGTCAGCATCGGGCGAGTTCCCTTCGCTCAGCGGTTATGCCAGTCCAGTTTGGCGCGCAATATGGAGAAATAGTCGTGCTCCAGCGGCTGGATGACGCGCAGCCTCCGCTCGTGCTGGCGGATCAGCACGCGGTCCCCGGAGACCAGCGCCAGGTTGTCCTGGCCGTCGCAGGTCAGGTTGGCCTCGCTCGCCAGGACGCGCACCTCCAGCTGGCGCTGCCCGGCCAGCACAATCGGCCGGTTGCTCAGCGTGTGCGGGCAGATCGGCACCAGCAGGATGGCATCCAGGCCGGGCTCCAGTATCGGGCCGCCACCGGAGAGCGCGTAGGCGGTCGAGCCGGCCGGGGTGGAGGCGATCAGGCCGTCGGCGCGCAGCCGGTAGGCGAAGGCGCCATCGACCCAGGCCTCCATCTGGATCATGCGCGCCACCTCGCGCCGATGCACCACCGCGTCGTTGAGCGCCCGACTGCGCCCGATCACGGCCCCGTCACGAACCAGGTCCGCCCGCAACAGGGCGCGTTCCTCGTCCCGGTAGGCGCCATCGAGTATTGCGGCCAGCTCCTCCGCGGCGCGCGTTGGAGTGAGATCGACCAGGAAGCCCAGGTGCCCGAGGTTGACGCCCAACAGGGCCGTGCCGTGGTCGACCACCAGGCGGGCGGCCCGCAGGTAGGTCCCGTCGCCCCCGACCACGATCGCCAGGTCCGCCTCGCGGGCGAGATCCTCGGGCGCCACGGCCCGCGCGCCGTGCCCGGGCACCTCGCGCGCGGTGGCCTCCTCCAGCACCACCTCCCGTCCCTGGGCGCGGAGCGCGGCGAGCAGCGCGGTGATCGCCCCGGATACCGCCGGGTCGCCGAGTTTGCCGAGGATGCCGATGCGCTGGAAAGGTCGGTTCATGGCCTGCCTGGGGACGGGGCGTGACCACGTTAGCACGGCCTTTCCGGGGCCGCCAAGCGACCTTGACCCTTAGCACTCCATCACTTAGAGTGCCAACACTTCAACCGATGTAAGCTCCTGATTCGAGATCGGAACGGTGGCCGACCTGAGCGAATCCTCCAGCCTGAACGAGCGCGCACAGCGCCTTTTCAAGGTGCTGGTGGAGCGCTACATCAGCGAAGGCGAACCGGTCGGCTCGCGGACCCTGGCCCGCGACAGCGGCCTCGACCTCAGCCCGGCCACGGTGCGCAACGTGATGGCCGACCTGGAGGACCTCGGCCTGGTCGTCGCCCCGCACACCTCCGCCGGTCGCGTGCCGACCGTGCGCGGCTACCGGCTGTTCGTGGACTCGCTCCTCAAGATCAGCCCGCTGCGCCGCGGCGAGATCAACAAGCTGCGCAGCGAGCTGACGTCGGACCACGACCCCGAGGAGCTGTTGGCGACGGCCTCGCAGCTGCTGTCCGAGATCAGCCACATGGCCGGCGTGGTGACCCTGCCGCGACGCCAGCAGATGGTGCTGCGGCAGGTGGAGTTCCTGTCGCTGTCGGCCAACCGCGTGCTGGTGATCATGGTCGCCAAGGACGGCCACGTGCAGAACCGCATACTCCACACCGACCGCGCCTACAGCCGTTCCCAGCTCGAGCATGCGGCGAAGTACCTCACCTCGCACTACGTCGGCAAGGAACTGGAGGTGATCCGCGAGCAGATCGTGCAGGAGATGCACGCGCTGCGCGAGCGGGTGACCCGCGAGATGCGCGCCATCGTGGAGATGGCCGAGCGCACCTTTGAGGTGAGCGCGGAGCGGAGCGGCTACCTGGTCAGTGGCCAGACCAACCTGATGGGCTTCAGCGAGCTGGCGAGCGTGGAACAGCTCAAGGAACTGTTCGAGGCCTTCAACGAAAAGCGCGAGATGCTGCACCTGTTCAATCACACCCTGAGCGCGCAGGGGGTGCAGATCTTCATCGGCGAGGAGTCGGGCTACCAGGTCCTCGACCGCTGCAGCGTCGTGACCTCCCCCTACACCGTGGATGGGGAAACTGTGGGGGTGTTGGGCATCGTCGGGCCGACGCGCATGCATTATGATCGCGTGATCCCGATCGTGGACGTCACCGCCAAGCTCCTGAGCGCGGCCTTGAATCCGCGCGGCTGATCCCCAATCTTCCCTGCGGGGCCTCCGGCAGCGGCCGGGCGGGGCATTGTTAGCACATAGAAAGCAGGGTTTCTCAGCAGATGGCAAAGCAGAGGAAGCAAGAGGACCAAGCGCAAGCGACTTCCGATTCCGCGGCGACGCCCGTTGCCGAGCCGGCAACGGAGGTCTCGGGGCCGGCGGCCGAGGAGGCTGCCGCGGTGGAGGCGCAGCCGGATGCCGCGGTGGCGGAGGAGCGTCTGCGGGCCGCGGAGGCGAAGGCGTCCGAGCACTGGGACCAGTTCCTGCGCGCCAAGGCCGAGGTGGAAAACCTGCGCCGCCGCAGCGAGCGCGACCTCGAGAACGCGCACAAGTACGCCCTGGAGCGCATCTCGGCGGACCTGCTCCCGGTGGTGGACAGCCTCGAGCTCGGCCTGGCGGCGGTGAGCGCCGAGGATGCGGGCGCCGGGAAGCTGCAGGAGGGCATGGAACTGACCCTGAAGATGCTGTTGGGGGTCATGGAGAAATACGCGATCCGGCCGGTCGACCCCTCCGGCGAGCGTTTCGACCCCCAGTTCCACCAGGCGATGACCACCCAGCCGGCCAGCCACGTGGAGCCGAACACCGTGCTGACGGTGTTCCAGAAGGGCTATCTGCTCAACGACCGGCTGATCCGCCCGGCCCTGGTGGTCGTATCGGCGGCGCCGGACCAGGAGCCCGGGTCGAAGGTGGACGAGCGCGCTTGAAATAGTTCGGCGCGGCCTCCATCTGGATCGAGTGGAATGGGCGAACGCCCCAGCGTGAGAAAGAGTTTCCAGAACAGTCGCCCGTAGCGGCGGCGGCACATAGCGGAGCGAGAAGTCATGGGAAAGATCATCGGCATTGACCTGGGTACCACCAATTCATGCGTGGCGGTCATGGAAGGCAAGAAGCCTAGGGTCATCGAGAACAGCGAGGGCGATCGGACGACGCCCTCGGTGGTGGCCTTCCTCGACGACGGCGAGGTGCTGACCGGGCAGTCCGCCAAGCGCCAGGCGGTGACCAACCCAAAGAACACCGTGTACGCGGTCAAGCGCCTGATCGGGCGCCGCTACCAGGAAAAGGAGGTCCAGAAGGACATCAATCTGGTGCCGTACGCGATCGCCAAGGCGGACAATGGCGATGCCTGGGTGGAGGTCAACGGCAAGAAGATGGCTCCGCCCGAGATCTCGGCGCGGATCCTGATGAAGATGAAGAAGACCGCCGAGGATTACCTGGGTGAGGAGGTGAAGGAGGCAGTGATCACCGTGCCTGCCTACTTCAACGACTCCCAGCGCCAGGCGACCAAGGACGCCGGGCGTATCGCTGGCCTGGACGTAAAGCGCATCATCAACGAGCCGACCGCGGCGGCGCTCGCCTACGGCATGGACAAGAAGCGCGGCGACCAGAAGATCGCGGTCTACGACCTCGGTGGCGGCACCTTCGACATCTCGATCATCGAGATCGCCGAGATCGACGGCGAGCACCAGTTCGAGGTGCTGTCGACCAATGGCGATACCTTCCTCGGCGGCGAGGACTTCGACAAGCGGCTGATCGACTACCTGGCCGATGAGTTCAAGAAGGACCAGGGCATCGACCTGCGCGGTGATCCGCTGGCCATGCAGCGCCTCAAGGAGTCGGCGGAAAAGGCCAAGATCGAACTCTCGTCCAGCCAGCAGACGGAGATCAACCTGCCCTACATCACTGCGGACCAGAGCGGTCCGAAGCACCTCACCATCCAGGTGACGCGCGCGAAGCTGGAGTCGCTGGTCGAGGATCTGATCGAGCGCACCATCGAGCCGTGCAAGATCGCGCTCAAGGATGTCGGACAGTCGGCCTCGGACATCCAGGAGGTCATCCTGGTCGGCGGCCAGACCCGCATGCCGAAGGTCCAGGACGCGGTGAAGACCTTCTTCGGCCGCGAGCCGCGCAAGGACGTCAACCCCGATGAGGCGGTCGCGATCGGTGCCGCCATCCAGGGCGGTGTGCTGGGCGGCGAGGTCAAGGACGTGCTGCTGCTCGACGTCACGCCGCTCTCGCTCGGCATCGAGACCCTGGGCGGCGTCATGACCAAGCTGATCGAGAAGAACACCACCATTCCGACCAAGGCTGCGCAGATATTCTCGACCGCAGACGACAACCAGACTGCCGTGACGGTCCACGTGCTGCAGGGCGAGCGCGAGATGGCCACGGGCAACAAGTCGCTGGGGCGGTTCGATCTGGCGGATATTCCGCCGGCGCCGCGCGGGGTGCCGCAGATCGAGGTGAGCTTCGACATCGACGCCAACGGCATCCTCAACGTGTCGGCCAAGGACAAGGCGACGGGCAAGCAGCAGTCGATCGTGATCAAGGCCTCCAGCGGGCTCACCGATGACGAGATCGACCGCATGGTGAAGGATGCCGAGGCGCACGCGGCCGAGGACAAGAAGATGCGCGAGCTGGTGGACGCGCGCAATCATGCCGACAACCTGATCCACGCCACCAAGAAGTCCGTGCAGGAACTGGGCGACAAGGTGGAAGCGGGCGAGAAGGCCGACATCGACAAGGCGATCGAGGAACTGCAGCACGCGATGAAGGGCGACGACAAGGATGCGATCGAGTCGCGGAGCGCCGCGTTGGCGGAGTTGTCGGGCAAGCTCGCGCAGCGCGTGTACGCGGCCCAGGAATCTGCGGGCGCCGCTGCCGGAGGCTCGGGCGCGGAGCAGCAAGAGGGCGGGGCCGGGAACGATGCCGTGGACGCGGAGTTCGAGGAGGTGCAGGACGACAAGAAGTAAGGCCGGCGCCAGCGGCTGTATCGGACCGGGTTCGCCGCAGCGCGGCGAGCCCGGTCGTCGCTTGCGTGCGGCGAGCTCTTCGCCTGCCGTGACCGAACCGATGCCAGCATGAGCAAGCGCGACTACTACGAAACGATGGAGGTCAATCGCAACGCCAGCGAGGCCGACATCAAGAAGGCCTATCGCCGCCTGGCGATGAAATACCACCCCGACCGCAACCCGGACGACCGCGTGGCCGAGGAGCGGTTCAAGGAGGTCAAGGAGGCCTACGAGGTCCTGTCCAACGCCCAGAAGCGTGCTGCCTACGATCAGTTCGGGCACGCGGGCGTGGATCCCGCGGCGGCGGCCGGTGCGGGGTTCGGCGGCGCGGGCCCCTCGTTCAGCGACATCTTCGGCGACGTGTTCGGCGACATCTTCGGGGGCGGTGCGCGTGCCGGAGGTCAGAGGGCCTACCGCGGCGCCGATCTGCGCTACAACCTCGAGCTAAGCCTCGAGGAGGCCGTCCGCGGCACGACCGTCAAGATCCGGGTGCCCTCGCTGAGCCAGTGCGGCAGCTGTGCCGGCAGCGGCGCCAAGAAGGGCACCAGCCCGAGCACCTGCACCACCTGCGGGGGCCACGGCCAGGTGCGCATGCAGCAGGGCTTCTTTTCCGTGCAGCAGACCTGCCCGCGCTGCCGCGGGCGGGGCACGGTGATCAGCGACCCCTGCCCCGAGTGCTCGGGACAAGGCCGGATTCAGGAGCACAAGACGCTGTCGGTGCGCGTGCCGGCGGGCGTGGACAGCGGCGATCGCATCCGTTTGGCCGGCGAGGGCGAGGCCGGGGAGCAGGGTGGGCCACCCGGGGATCTCTACGTCCACGTGATGGTCAAGGAGCACCCGATCTTCGGCCGCGAGGACAGCAACCTGTACTGCGAGGTCCCGATCAGTTTCACCACGGCGGCCCTGGGCGGCGAGCTGGAAGTGCCCACGCTGGACGGCAAGGTGATGCTCAAGATCCCGCCGGAGACGCAAACCGGCAAGCTCTTCCGCCTGCGCGGCAAGGGCGTGAAGCCGGTGCGTGGCGGTGGGGTGGGCGACCTGCTGTGCCGGATTCAGGTCGAGACGCCGGT
>JBFKOE010000095.1:0-7414 GCA_041629015.1 Gammaproteobacteria bacterium | reverse complement strand
GGCGTCGGAGAGGACGCGGTACTTGCCCTCGTTGATCGAGGAGATCGAGTACATGACCACGAAGAACGCGAACAGCAGCGTGATGAAGTCGGCGTAGGAGACCAGCCAACGTTCGTGGTTTTCGTGCTCTTCGGGTTTTTTCTTGCGCGCCATATCAGTTCAGGGGCAGGAGCAAAGGGGAAAGAGGGAAGGCAATCCGGACCTTCACCTGCCCCGCTCTTTCCCCCGTAATCACGTCAAATACCCCCGCAGCTTCGCCTCGATGTTGCGGGGGTTCTCGCCCTCGGCGATGGAGATGATGCCCTCGGTGACCATCTCCTTGTACTGCGCCTGGCCGCGGATGATGGTCTTCAACTTGCTCGCGATCGGCAGCAGGAAGAGGTTGGCCGAACCGACGCCGTAGATGGTCGCGACAAAGGCCACCGCGATGCCCGCGCCGAGCTTGCTCGGGTCGGAGAGGTTCTGCATGACGTGGATGAGGCCCATGACCGCACCGATGATGCCGATGGTGGGCGCATAGCCGCCGCCGGCCTCGTAGACCTTGGCGGCCAGGGTGTCGTATTCCTCCTTGGCGCCGAGCTCGACCTCGAGGATATTGCGGATGGTCTCCGGCTCGCTGCCGTCGACCAGCAGCTGCAGGCCCTTGCGCACGAACAGGTCCGGCTCTTCCTCGGAGATCGCCTCCAGCCCGAGCAGCCCCTCCTTGCGCGCGATGTTGCTCCACTCGACGATCTTGCCGATCGCCTGCTCGGAGTCCTGGCGCGGCGGGAACATGATCCAGCCAGTTATCTTGACCGACTGCATGAACACCGGCAGCGGCGTCTGCAGCAGCACGGCGCCAAAGGTGCCGCCCATGACGATCACGAAGGCGGTGAGCTGCAGCAGCGAATCGGTGTGCCCACCCTCGAGGATGTTGCCGCCGACGATGGCGGTCAGCGCCAGCACGACGCCGATCAGGCTGAGGATATCCATGCCGGGATCGCCCCCTCAGCCGGCGGCGTGGCTTGCGCGCGCGCCCCGCGCCGCGCCCGAGGCCGGTATGGCGGGAGTCGGCTCAGGCATCGGCCTGCTCGAAGATCTTCGCGATCTTCTCGCGCAGCGTGGAGGCCGCAAAGGGCTTGACGATGTAGCCGCTCACGCCCGCCTGCGCGGCCTGCATGATCTGCTCGCGGGTCGCTTCCGCGGTGGCCATCAGCACCGGCAGGTCCCTGAGCGCGGGGTCGGCGCGCAGCTTGGTGAGCAGCTCGATGCCGGTCATCTTCGGCATGTCCCAGTCGGTGACCACGAGATCGAAACCGCCCTCGCGCAGCATGGGCAGCGCGCTCGCGCCGTCATCGGCCTCTTCGATGTTGCTGAAGCGCAGTTCCTTCAACAGGTTGACGATGATCCGGCGCATGGTCGGGAAATCGTCGACGACCAGGATCCGCATGTCCTTATCCATGCCGGCCCCCTGCCGCGACTGCGGCCGCTCCAGGCGCCCCGCGCGCGCCGTGCTCACGCTCACTGCGCCTCATGCAGCCAGTCCTGCATTCGGGCGCGCAGGCGCAACATGGCGCGGCCGTGGATCTGGCAGACCCGCGACTCGGTCACGCCCAGCACATCGCCGATCTCGCGCAGGTTGAGCTCTTCGTTGTAGTACAGGGAGACGACCAGGCGCTCGCGCTCGGGCAGCTCGGCGATGGCGTCCGCCAGCGCCTCCTTGAAGCGATCGCGCTGCAGACCCGTGAGCGGATCGGCGGGGTTGCCGTCGGCGCCCGGGTCGGCGGCGTCGGGCATGCCGCCGAGATCCTCGAAGCTGAAGATGCGCGCGGCGCTGGCGTCCTGCAGCACCTGGTGGTACTCGTCCAGACTCATGCCCAGGTGATCGGCGACCTCGCCGTCGCGCGCGTCACGGCCGTGCGCGTTCTCCACCTGGCGCACGGCCTCGGCCACCATCCGCACCTTGCGGTGCACCGAGCGCGGGGTCCAGTCGGTGCGCCGAATGTCATCGAGCATGGCGCCGCGGATGCGGATGCCCGCGTAGGTCGCGAAGCTCGCGCCCTGCGCCGGATTGTAGTTGCGCGCCGCCTCGAGCAGGCCGACCACGCCGGCCTGGATCAGGTCCTCGAGCTGCACGCTCGGCGGCAGGCGGCTGTGCAGATGACAGGCGATGCGCTTGACCAGCGCGCCGTGACGCTCGACCAGGTCGGCGCCGCCCAGTTCCTGATTTGCCGTGTAGCTCGCCGCGCCCTTCATTTCGCTGCCCGCCATTGCCGCGCCTCGGCCCGCACCAGGCGCTCGACGAAGAACTGCATGTGTCCGTTGGCCTGCGTCGGACGCGGCCACTTCTCGGTCGCCTGCGCCAGGCGCTTGAAGGCCTGGGCGGCCTTGGAGCCCGGGTAGACCTCGACCACCGCCTTCTGGCGCTGCACCGCCTTGCGCACGTAGCCGTCGTGCGGCACCTCGCCGAGGTAGTCCAGGAACACGTTGAGGTAGCGGTCGGTCACCCGCGTGATCTTCGCGAACAAGGCGCGGCCCTCCTGCGGGCTGTGGGTCATGTTGGCCAGGATGCGGAAGCGGTCCACGCCGTACTCGCGGCTCAGCAGCTTGATCAGCGCGTAGGCGTCGGTGATCGAGGCCGGCTCGTCGCACACCACCACGACCACCTCCTGCGAGGCGCAGGTGAAGGAGATCACCGAGTCCGAGATCCCCGCCGCGGTGTCGATCAGCAGCACGTCGAGATCGGAGCCGAGGTCGCTGAAGGCGCGCACCAGCCCGGCATGCTCGGCGGGGCTGAGCTCGGCCATGCTCTTGATGCCCGAGGAGGCGGGCACGATGCCGATGCCGCCGGGCCCGGGCACGATGATGTCCTCCAGCGCCTGCTCGCCCTTGAGCACGTGCGAGAGGTTGTATTCCGGTTGCAGGCCAAGCAGCACGTCCACGTTCGCGAGGCCGAGGTCGGCGTCGAGCAGCATGACGCGCTTGCCGGCATCGGCGAGCGCCACGGCGAGGTTGACCGAGACGTTGGTCTTGCCCACCCCGCCCTTGCCGCTGGTGACGGCGACGACCTGCACGGGCTGGCGGCGAGCCATCTGGCGCAGGCCCTCGGCCTGGTCGGTCCCGAGATCAAAGTTCGCCATTGGCCGCCATCCGTCCGAATGAGAGCGCCACGGCCTCGTCGGAGACGCGCTTGCCGGCGCCGGTGAGGCGCGACAGGGCCACCGCCTCGCTGACCAGGTTGTGCGGGCGCGCCGGCACCAGGTCCTCGGGCACCCGCTGGCCGTTGCCGGCGCAGGCGATTGGCAGCTGTTCCTCTATGGCGACCGAGAGCACGCCGCCCAGCGAGACCGCCTCGTCGATCTTGGTGATCATGCAGCCGGCCAGGGGCCCCTTGCGGAAGGCGCGCACCGTCTGCGCCAGCCCGGCGGCGTGGGTGGTGGCCGAGAGCACCAGGTAGCGGCGTATCGGCCAGTGCTCGGCCCGCAGCAGCGAGAGGTGCCGGGCGAGACGCCGGTCGCGCTGGCCGATGCCGGCCGTGTCGATCAGCACCAGGTGGCGGTCGGCGAGGCCGTCGAGCACGGAGCCGATCTCCTCGCCCTCCTCCACCACCCGCAGGGTGATGTCGAGGATGCGGGCGTAGGTGCGCAGCTGCTCGTGGGCGGCGACCCGGAAGTTGTCGGTGGTGACCAGCGCCACCTGGCGCGGGCCGTGGCGCAGGCAGAAGCGCGCGGCGAGCTTGGCCGCCATGGTCGTCTTGCCGACGCCGGTCGGCCCGAGCAGGGCGATGATCCCGCCGCTGTCGAGCAGGTCCTGCCCGCACACCGGCAGGGTGCGGGCGAGGCGGCCCAGCGCCGCGCGCCAAGCCTCGCTGCGCTCGCCGTGCTCACCGACCTGCTCGGCCAGCTGGCGCGCGAGCCGCGGGCTGATGCCGAGCGCGACCAGGCGGCGCAGAATGCCGGCACGCTGCGGCCGGGTGCGCACCAGCTCGCCCCAGGCCAGGCCCGAGAGCTGGTGCTCGAGCATCCCGCGCATGGAATTGAGCTCCTGGCGCATGGCCGCCAGCACCGGCTCCTGGCTCCACAGGCTGTCGGGCAGCGGCCGGCGCGCAGGGCTCGCGGCCTCAGCGGCATCGCGCTCGAGCGCCGGGCGTGCCGCGGCCCGCGCCGCGGGCTCTGCCGCGGCCTGCTCCTGGACCAGCGCCTCGTCGTAATCCATGGCCGCGACGATCTCCACGCCACCCTCGACCCGGCGGTTCGAGAGGATGACCGCATCCGGCCCCAGCTCCTCGCGGACCCCGCGGATGGCGCCCCGAATGTCGGGCGCGAAGTAGCGCTTAATCTTCATCGGCTGTTCCTACCTTTCAGGCTCTCGTCCCGTGGACGCCGCCGTCGGTGTCAGCCCGGCTCCAGCGCCGGCTGCCCCACGTTGGCCACCACCCGGATCTGGCGGTTGTCCGGCAGCTCCGTGTAGGCCAGCACCGCGAGTCCGGGGATGGTCGGCTGGAGGAAGCGCGCCAGCCACATCCGGATCTGCGCGGGCACCAGCAGGATCGCCGGCTGCCCGGCCGCCTCCTGGCGATCGGCCGCCTCCTTGAGGCTGCGGTGCAGGCGCTCGGCCAGCCCGGGCTCCATCCCCAGACCCCCGTCCTCCGGGGCCTGCAGAGACTGTTGCAATATGCGTTCCAATTGCGGGTCCAGCGTGACGACAGGAATTTCCCCTTTACTTCCAACAAGTTGCTGAACGATTGCGCGACCCAGCGCGGTACGCACCTGGGTGGTCAGCGCGTCGGCGTCCTGACTCTTGGCGCCGGCAGCCGCCAAAGTTTCGGCGATGGTGCGCATGTCGCGGATCGAGACCCCCTCGGCCAGCAGGTTCTGCAGGACCTTGAGCACCACCCCCAGCGGTAGGACTCCCGGCACCAGACCCTCGACCAGCTTGGGCGCCGAGCGGCCGAGGATCTCGAGCAGCTGCTGCACCTCCTCGTGACCGAGGATCTCGTCGGCATGCTTCTTCAGCAGCTCGCTGAGGTGGGTGGCGACGACGGTGCTGGCATCGACCACGGTGTAGCCCGAGGTCTGCGCCTGCTCGCGCTGGGCGGGCTCGATCCACAGCGCCTCGAGGCCGAAGGCCGGGTCCTTGGTGGGCAACCCGTTGACGGTGCCGAACACCTGGCCGGGGTTGATCGCGAGCTCGCGGTCCGGGAAGACCTCGCCCTCGCCGGCCACCACGCCGTTGATCGAGATCCGGTAGCCGCTGGGCGGCAGGTCCAGGTTGTCGCGGATGTGCACGGGCTGCACCAGAAAGCCGAGCTCCTGGGTGAGCTTCTTGCGCACGCCCTTGATGCGGTTCATCAGCTCGCCGCCCTGGTTGCGATCGACCATGGGGATCAGCCGGTAGCCGACCTCGAGCCCGACCAGGTCGACGGGCTGCACGTCGTCCCAGGAAAGCTCGCGCGGCTTGGCCTCGGGCTGGGGCGCGGCGGCATCCTCCGGCTCCACGAGCGCCGCGCGCTCGCGGATGCGCGCCAGGTACGCCATGCCGCCGGCAGCCGCGGCGAGCATCAGGAAAGCGAGGTTGGGCATGCCCGGAACCAGGCCGAGCAGGCCGATAACCCCGCCGGTAACGGCCAGCACCTTGGGCTTGCCCAGCAGCTGGGTCATGAACTGCTGGCCCATGTCCTGGGCGGCCGATACGCGGGTGACCATGATCGCTGCGGCGGTGGAGAGCACCAGCGAGGGAATCTGCGCCACCAGGCCGTCGCCGATGGTCAGCAGCGCGTAGACGCGCATCGCCTCGGTGAACTCCAGGTCGTGCTGCAGCGTGCCGATGCTGAGCCCGCCGATGATGTTGATGAACACGATCAGGATGCCCGCCACCGCGTCGCCGCGCACGAACTTGCTGGCGCCGTCCATGGAACCGTAGAAATCGGCCTCCTGGGCGACCTCGGCGCGCCGGGCGCGCGCCTCGTCCTGGGTGATCAGGCCGGCGTTGAGGTCGGCGTCGATCGCCATCTGCTTGCCGGGCATGGCGTCCAGGGTGAAGCGGGCGCTCACTTCCGAGACCCGGCCCGCGCCCTTGGTGACCACCACGAAGTTGATGATCACCAGGATGACGAACACCACCAGGCCGACGGCGTAGTTGCCGCCGACGACGAATTCACCGAAGGCCTCGATGACCCGCCCGGCGGCGTCGGTGCCGGTGTGCCCGTTGAGCAGCACCACGCGGGTGGAGGCGACGTTCAGGGCCAGGCGCAGCAGCGTGGCCACCAGCAGCACCGTGGGGAAGATCGGGAAATCGAGCGGGCGCTGGGCGTAGACGCCGACCAGCAGCACCACCAGCGCGAAGGAGATGTTGAAGGTGAACAGCACGTCGAGCGCCATCGGCGGCAGCGGCACCACCACCATGGCCAGCATCATGACCAGCAGCAGCGGCGCGCCGATCGCGGCGCGCGACAAGCCGCGCAGGTTCAGTGCCGTGCTCGCGGAAACCGCCATCGTTCAGTCCCCCGCTCCGCTTCGGTCGCGATGCCCGTCCCCACCCCGTCGGCGCGCGCTCACCGGTACTGCTCCGGCACCGGCAGATCGGTCGGCGGGGCGGGCTCGGAGCCGCCCTCGCGGCGCACGATGCGCAGCTGGTAGACGTAGGCCAGCACCTGCGCGACGGCGACGTAGAGCTCCGGGGCGATCTCGCGATCGATCTCGGTGGTGTGGTAGAGCGCCCGCGCCAGCGGCGGCACCGACAACAGCTGCACCCCGGACTCGAGCGCGATCTTGCGGATCTGCCCGGCTACCAGGTCGCGGCCCTTGGCCACCACCACCGGGGCCCGCATGCGCTCCTGGTCGTAGCGCAGCGCCACCGCGAAATGCGTCGGGTTGGTCACCACCACGTCAGCCTTGGGCACCGCGGACATCATGCGGCGCTGGGCGAACTCGCGCTGCAGGTTGCGGATCTTGCCACGCACCTCCGGTCGGCCCTCGGTCTCCTTGAGCTCGTCCTTCACCTCCTGGCGGGTCATGCGCAGCTGGCGCGCGTGGTACCAGAGCTGAAAGGGCACGTCGATGGCAGCGATGACCACGGTGGCCGCCGCCAGCAGCAGGAATGACCATGCCAGCAGCGAGCCCATGTGCGCCATCGCCTGGCGCATCGGTTCCGCGGCCAGCCCGGCAAAACTGCCCGACAGGTTCCACAGCAGCCCGACGGCCACGCTGGCGATGACCGCGAACTTGGCCAGCGCCTTGAGCATCTCCACCAGCCCGCGCGAGGAGAACACGCGCTTCAGGCCCTTGGCGGGGCTGATGCGCTCGAGCTTGGGCGCAAGCGACTGCGGGCTGAAGGTCCAGCCGCCCAGCGCCAGCGGCGCGATCAGCGCGGCGACCACCATCAGGACGAGAAAGGGGAACAGGGTGCCCAGGGCCTCGCCGGCCAGGGTCACCGG
>JBFKOE010000094.1:0-7533 GCA_041629015.1 Gammaproteobacteria bacterium | reverse complement strand
CGCCCGCCACCCAGCTCTTGACGACCTGCGCCACCCGCTTGGGGTCGTCCTTCACCATGCTCTGCGCGGCCTGCATGGCCTGCACGTAGTTGTCGGCCGGCCCCCGCAGCTGCGGCACGCCGCCCGCGCCCTCCTGGCCCGCGACCGCGCCGTACGCCGCGCCGGCCCCGGCCGCGGTCGGCAACACCGGCACCGCGCGGCCCTTCTCGGCCAGACTGCGCAGCATGGGGCGCAACACCCCGAAGGCGACCACCAGCAGTAGCGCCACGCCGCCGGCCTGGCGGGCGGCGCTCCATACCCAGTCCTGCTCCAACAGCGAGGCCTCGGGCGCCGGCTCGATCTCCGGCGGCGGCGCGAAAGAAACGTTGGTGACGTTGACGCGGTCGCCGCGCTCCTGGTTGAAGCCCACCGCCTCGCGCACCAGGGCGGCGAGGCGCTCGATCTCCTCGGGATCCCGCGGGGTGCGGGTCACGGTGCCGTCCTCGGCGGCGACCGCGCGATCGTCGATCAGCACCGCGACCGAGAGCCGGCGCAGCACGCCCGGGCTCTGGCGGGTGTGGCTGATGGTCTTTTCCAGCTCGTAGTTGCGGGTCACGCGCCGTGTGCTGTTCAGCGGCTGCCCGCTCACGCCCGGGCCCTGCGCGGCGGCGGGCGTCTCCGGCGCCGCCGCGGCGGCGGGCGGCTGGTTGGAGAGCGCGCCCGGAATGCCGGCCGCGCCGGCCAGGCCCTGGGACTGCTCCTCGAGCGTCTGCTCGCTGCGCACCACGGACTGCTCCGGGTTGAAGCTCTCCTGGGTGCGCTCGGTCATGGTGAAGTCCAGGTCCGCCGCGACCTCCGCCCGCAACCCGTCGATACCCACCGCGGGGCCGAGGATGCGCTCGATGCGCCGCACATAGGCCTGCTCGATCCCGCGCGTGATCTCGAACTGCTGCGCGGTCAGGGCGATGTCGCGGTCGTCGCCGGGGCTGGTGAGCAGCCGGCCCTTGTGGTCGATCACCTTGACGTCGGCGGCCGCGAGCTCCGGCACGCTGGAGGAAACCATGTGCACGACGGCCTCGACCTGCCCCTTCTCGAGGCTGCGCCCGGGCTGCAGGTTGATCAGCACCGAGGCGCGCGGGCGGTTACGCTCGCGCACGAACACCGAGGGCTGCGGTATCGCCAGGTGCACGCGGGCGCTGCGCACATTGGCCAGCGTGCCGATGGTGCGCCCGAGCTCGACCTCGAGGGCGTGCTGGTAGCGGGCCGACTCCAGGAAGCGGCTGGTGCCGAGGCTGGGCTCCTCTTGCAGCATCTCGTAACCCAGCCCGGTGCCCTTGGGCAGCCCCTCGCCGGCGAGCTGCATGCGCGCCTCGTGCAAGCGGCCGCCGGGCACCATGACCCCGCCGGTGCGATCGTCCAGGCGGTAGTCGATCCCGGAGCGCTGCAGGGCCTCGACCACCTGCGCTGCGTCGCGCTCGGTGAGGCTGCCGTAGAGCAGTGAGTAACCGGGCGTCTGGCTCCAGGTGACGATGCCGATGCCGAGCGCGATGCTCGCCGCCAACCCCACCAGCAGGCCGAACTGGCGCAGCAGCGGCAGGCGGCTCATGCCGGTGAACGATTGCGTGATCTGTTCCGTCTTCACCAATGCCATTGTCCGACCACCTCAAGGGGTTGTGAGAAATCCGCGCGGCGCTTTGGCGCCGCTCAGATGGGCATGTTCATGATGTCCTGGTAGGCCGACACCAGCTTGTTGCGCACCTGGGTCATGGCCTGAAAGGAGACGTTGGCCTTCTGCAGCGCGACCATCACCTCGGCGAGGTCCACCTGCTGGTCGCCGAGCTCGAAGGCCTCGGCGAGTCGCGCCGCGTCCTGCTGGGCGCCGTTGACCGCGTCGATCGAGGACTTCAGCAGCTGGCCGAATTCCACCTCCGGCTTCTCGGCCGCGCTTGCCGGCCTGGGCAGACCCTCGGCCTGCGCCGCCATCGCCCGCATCTGGGCGAGGAGTTGATTTACGTTGAGGTCGCTCATTCCGGGTTCCCCATCTCAGTTCCGCATGTCCGCAAACATGCGGGTTTCGTGCCAAACCCTCAGGGCAGCGCCACGCCCGCCTCGCGCATGCGGGCGAGCTTGTAGCGCAGGGTGCGCGGGCTGATGCCCAGGCGCTCGGCCGCCTGCTTGCGGCTCCCGCGCCCCTCGCGCAGCGCATCCAGGATCGCCTGCTGCTCGCGCGAGCGCAGGTCCTGGCCCAGGCTCTCCTCGCCGGCCTCCGCGAGCGCGGCCGGGGCGGCAAGACCTGCCTCCGGCGCCGGCTCGATCTGCAGGTCCTCGGCCTTGATCTCCTTGCCCATCATCAGGATCAGCGCGCGCTGCAACACGTTCTCGAGCTCGCGGACGTTGCCGGGCCAGGGATACTCGATCAGGTGGCGCTCGGCGGCGGCCGAGATGCGCGGGCGGGCCTGGTCGGCGCGCAGGTGGCGCCGGATCAGGCTCTCGGCCAGCGGGACGATGTCCCGGGGACGCTCGCGCAGCGGCGGCAGGGCGACGGGGAACACGTTCAGGCGATAGAACAGGTCCTCGCGGAAACGCCCGGCGGCAACCTCCTCGCGCAGGCGCCGGTTGGTGGTCGCCAGCACGCGCACGTCGAGCGCGATGGTGCCGCGCCCGCCGAGGCGCTCCACCTCGCGCTCCTGCAGCACGCGCAGGAGCTTGGCCTGCAAGGCCAGCGGCATCTCCGAGATCTCGTCGAGCAGCAGGGTGCCGCCGTTGGCCAGCTCGAACTTGCCGGCCGTGCTCTTGTAGGCGCCCGTGAACGCGCCCTTCTCGTAGCCGAACAGCACCGCCTCGAGCATGTTCTCGGGGATGGCCGCGCAGTTGATGGCGACGAAGGGCGCGGCCTGGCGCGGGGAGAGCGCGTGGATGATGCGCGCGTAGACCTCCTTGCCGGTACCGCTCTCGCCGCAGATCAGCACGGTGGCATCACTGGGCGCCACCCGGCGCGCCAACTCCAGCACTTGGCGGCTCTTCGGGTCCTCGGCGACCAGCTGCAGCTCGCTCGCCGGGTCGCGGGCCGCGTAACGCGACACCTTGTCCACCAGCTCCTCGGCGGCGAAGGGCTTGACCAGGTAGTCGACCGCGCCCTCGCGCATCGCCTCGACCGCATGCTCGATGGTGCCGTAGGCGGTCATCAGCAGCACTGGCAGCTCCGGGCGCGAGCCACGTATGCGGCGCAGCAGCGCGTTGCCGTCCATGGGCTGCATGGCCACGTCGCTCACCACCATGCCGATCTCGCCGTTGGCGATCTTGTCCAGGGCCTCGCGACCGTCGCCGGCCAGCTCGACCGGGTAGCCGGCCATCTGCAGCGTGTCGCTCAGCGCCTCGCGCAGCGCGGGCTCGTCTTCCACCACCAGCACGGTCGCATGACTCATCGGCTACTCCTCAGGAGGAATGTGCGGTGCCGCGCGCGAGCTGCGCGCCGCCCGAGCTCGAACTCGGCAACGCGCCCGGTCGGGCGTCGGCGGGAATTCGGATTCGAAAGCAGGCCCCGGCGCCGACCTCGCTGGCGCACTCGAGGCTGCCGCCGTGAGCCTCGATCACGCCGCGGGCGACGGCCAGCCCTAGGCCCGTACCCTGCGCCCGCGAGGTGAAGAACGGCTCGAAGATCCTGCCCCGCAGCGCCTCGGGCACGCCGGCGCCGTCGTCGCTCACCGCGATGCGCAGGGCCCCGTCGGGCTCGGCGCAGGCATCGAGCTCGATGCGCGCGGCCCCGGCCTGCAGGCTGTTGATGATCAGGTTGCCGAGGGCGCCCTTGAGCGCCTCGCGGTTGCCGCCCAGCCGCGGGCTGGCGCCGCCGTCGAGGCCGATACGCAGCGCCGCGCCGTGGGCGCTGCGGTGCGGCTCCATGGCCTCGCGCAGCTCGGCGAGCAGCTCGCCGAGGTCGATCGGCTCGAGTTCCAGGCTGGCGCCGCGCGAGAACAGCAGCATGTCGTTGACCTGGCCTTCGAGCTCGCGCAGGGAGCGCGCGATCTTCTCGCCGATCCGCAGGCGCCGCGCCTCGTCGAGTTTCTCGCCGCGCAGATGCGATGCGTAGAGGGTTGCCGCGGCCAGCGGGGTGCGGACCTGGTGTGCCAGCTTGGCGGCCATCTCGCCCAGCGCGGCCAGCCCTTCCTGGCGGCTGACCAGCGAGCGCAGCTCCGCGGTCTCGGTGACGTCGTGGACCACCACGATCCGCCCGGGCTCGTCCGCCAGACCGCTGCCCGAGAGGCTGACGGTCCTGCCGTTGCGCAGCCGGATCTCCCGGCCGGAGGCACCCGTGGCCAGGGAGACTTGCGCCAGGACCTCGTCCCAGGGACGCCGTTCGAGTTCGACGCCGAGCAGCTCCCGCGCTGCGGGATTGGCCTCCGCGATGCGCCCGTGAGCGTCCAGCACCAGCACGCCATCGGGCAGCGCCCGCAGCAGGCCGGCCAGGCGCCGCCCCAAGGCTTCGTTCTCGCGCAGCTGCCGCAGGCGTTCGCTGCGGGCGACGGCGAGCTCCCGGTTGAGGGTGCGCACGCGACCTTCCAGCTCCCGGTAGGACGACTCCATCCGCCGAGAGATCTCGGTGAAGGTCCGGAACGCGAGTTCCAGGCCCTGGGCGTCGGCGGTGGATGGAAGGCTCATTGCGTTTTCGCTTTTTCCCCGGTGGGGGTCGGCTCGTTACCGAACCGGTCAAAGCGAAAACCGTGCCAGATATTTTTTCTTATGTTTTACAGATAGATAGGGAAATTGATACGGTGAGGTGTCAACTTGTCGTCGCTTCGTCGGAGCGCTGCAGCCCGTATTTGCGCAATTTTTCGACGAGGGTGGTGCGGCGCATATTGAGGCGCTTGGCCGCGTGCGCGACCACGCCGTTGGTCTCGTCCAGGGCCTGCTGGATCAGTCCGACCTCGTACTGCGCCACCGCCTCCTTGAGGTCGATGCCCTCGGCCGGCAGGCGCGCGCCGGTCTGCACCCAGTCACCGAACGCCACCGGCGCGGCCTCCGGCTCCTCGCCCAGCTCCGGCATCTCGCCGACCCCGCCACGGTACTTCTCGGGCAGCTCCTGAACGTCGACCACACCGGCCGGGAACAGGATGCTCAGGCGCTCGATCAGGTTGGCGAGCTCGCGCACGTTGCCCGGCCAGGGGTACTGGGAGAGGATCTGGACCGCCTTGCGGGTCAGGCGCAGGGATTCGCCGCGCTCGTGCTCGATGCGCAGCACCAGGTCGTTGATCAGCAGCGGCAGGTCGCCGCGCCGCGCGCGCAGCGGCGGCATCTCGATCGGGAACACGTTGAGCCGGTAGTACAGGTCCTCGCGAAAGCGCTCCTCGTTGACCTCGACCTCGAGATCGCGGTGGGTGGCGGCGACGATGCGCACGTCCGCCTGCACGGTCTTGTTGCTGCCGACGCGCTCGAAGCAGCGCTCCTGCAGCACCCGCAGCAGCTTGACCTGCATCGGCAGGCTCATGTCGCCGATCTCGTCCAGGAACAGCGTGCCGCCCTCGGCCATCTCGAAGCGCCCCTGGCGCGAGGTGATCGCCCCGGTGAAGGCGCCCTTCTCGTGGCCGAAGAGCTCGCTCTCCAGCAGGTCGGCGGGAATGGCACCGCAGTTGATGGGCACGAAGGGCGCGTTGCGGCGCCGCGAACGGTAGTGAAGGTTGCGCGCCACGACTTCCTTGCCGGTCCCCGACTCGCCGAGGATCAGCACGTTGGCCTCGGTGTCGGCGACCTGGTCGATCATGCGCCGAATCTTCTGCATGACCGGGCTGTTGCCCAGCAGGCTGCGGAACAGCCCCGAGGTCCGGTCCTCGATGGTGGGTTGCCCGCGCAGGATGCGCGCGCGGCGCAGCGAAGCCGCGAACTCCTGCTGGCGCAGGGGGCCCTCGATGCGGTCGGTCGCCCAGTCCTCGTTGTTGGAGTCGGCGCTGGCGGCGAGTGAGATGACCGCGAGGCGCGGCGACTGCTCGCGCAGGTTCTCGACCTCGCCCCGGAAACGCTTGCTGTCGCCCTGCCCGAGCACCACGGCGAGCACCGAGCCCGGGTCCTCCACCTTGCCTACGCGCGGCTCCAGCCCCATGAAACCGATGATGGCTTCCAGCTCGGAACGCTGTTGGGGATCATCGGAGAGAACCAGGATCTGGTCGGCGCTCATCATCCGTGCGGCGTGCAAGCCCCGTATGCGAAGGGATCGCGGCAGAGTTAACCATCAGCCATTCGGGATGTCAAAAACTTGACGAGGCCGCGAGCGCCCCGCCGGGAGCGGCTCATGGCGATGGGCGCTGCCGCGCGCGCTCCTGCGCGATGCTGCGCCGGTGGCGGCGAAAGATCAGGCGCTCCAGCGACTCCTGGCCGGGCTCGGGCAGCGGGTCGAAGGCGAGCAGGACCGATGGCGTCTCGAAGGCGCGGCCGGCGCCGATCTCTCCGCCCAGCCGTAGCGGTCTGGGGAAGGAAGGGTGGAGATAGATCTCGACCTCTACCCGGGCACCGATCGGGGGCAGGTTGCTCCCGCCCCACTCGATCCAGGTGCTCGACAGGCGCACGGGCCTGCTCGCGGGCACGGTGCGCTGGCCATCGAGCAACTCGGCGACCAGATCGAGCAACAGGTTGAGCTTGGACTCGATGCGCGCGAGCTCGCCGCCCGCGCCGCCGCCGTCCTCGGCGCTGTCCGTCCCCAGGTCTTCCAGGGCGAGCACGGTGCGCACCACGGCCTGGTTGCGCTCGGCCAGGCCCGCCAGGCGCAGCGCGTCGGGCTCGCTAGCGGCTTCGCGCCAGGCGAGCGGCAGCATGCCCTCGCAGGCGACGCCCTCGCCCGCCCTGCTTGCTTGCTGGGGATCCATGTGGCCGGCCTGCGTTCCCTTGCGCCCGCTGCGGGCTCTCGGGCTTAGGCTAGCAGATGCTCAGGGGTGGTGTTCCCGGTAGGCGTCGACGCCGCGCGCGCCGCGGCGCAGATCCTTGAGCTGCGCCATGGTCGCCGCGCGGGCCGCGGCGCACAGCGCCTCGATCTGGCGGTTGAGGTTGATGATCTCCTGGATCGCGGCGCGCACCTGGCCCGCCGTCTGCTGCCGCGGCGCCAGGCTCGCGAAGTGGGTCTGCACCGCAGCGCGGCGCTCGGCCTCGAGGAGCGCGAGTTCCTCCCAGTCGCCGCTCTCGGCGAGCGCCAGCATGCTGCGCGAAAGGTGCAGCAGCCCGTCCAGGCCGTGGGGTCCGTGCTGATCAGTCACCGCGTCCATCATCACGCCCCGTTCAGGGGTTCTCCCCGGCGCGCTTGGCGTCCTCCGGGATGGCATCCCAGGCGCCCTTGATCTCCTGCATCAGCGCCATGACCTCGTCGAGCATCGTGGCGTCGTTGTCGAGGTTGGCCTGCAGCAGCCGTCGCCCCATGTACTCGTAGAGATCATCCAGGTTCTGCGCGATGGCGCCCCCCTGCTCGAGGTTGAGCCCTGCGCGCAGGCCTTCGATGATCGCGATCGCCCAGCTGATGTGGGCGCCCTTCTCAGCGACCTTGCCGCGCTGCATGAAGCCCTTGGCGGTGGCGATCTT
>JBFKOE010000093.1:0-7549 GCA_041629015.1 Gammaproteobacteria bacterium | reverse complement strand
GAGAGGACCGGAGTGGACGTACCTCTGGTGTTCCGGTTGTCACGCCAGTGGCATTGCCGGGTAGCTAAGTACGGACGGGATAACCGCTGAAAGCATCTAAGCGGGAAGCCCCCCCCAAGATTAGGTCTCCCTGGACCCTCGAGGTCCCTGAAGGGCCGTCCAAGACTAGGACGTTGATAGGCTGGGTGTGGAAGCGCAGTAATGCGTGCAGCTAACCAGTACTAATTGCCCGTGAGGCTTGACCATATAACACCCAAGCAGTCTGGGTGGCTGGTCGAAGCGCGACATACCAGTGCCTGAGACAACATCACCGAATTGCAGCCTTGCGGCAGGTGCTCTCTCGAGCAGCGGGCGACGAGAGGTTTTCGGCGCTCGCCGCTAAGGGCGCGCACCGGCGGCGAAGGCGCTACAAGTTTGCCTGGCGGCCATAGCGAGCGGGAACCACCCGATCCCATCCCGAACTCGGAAGTGAAACTGCTCAGCGCCGATGGTAGTGTGGGGCTTCCCCATGCGAGAGTAGGTCACTGCCAGGCTCTTATTCCAACCCCCGCGGCTCGCCCGAGCCGCGGGGGTTGTTCTTTGTGGGGGGCGCAGGGTCATTCGCGAAGCAACGCGTGCTGGTTCGGCGCAGCGCCCAGCATCGCCCTGAAGGTCTCAGCCCGTCTCCCTACATGTCGGCCAGGGTTTCGCGGGCCTTTCGCCACCAGGCACAACTCTCGCAGGGGCAATCCCTGGGCGCATGGCGCGCCAGCGCCATCTTCGCGTGTATGTAGTCGGCGGCGAAGTTCAATGCGGCGACCAGCTGGGCCCTCGAGAAGGTATTCAGGTTCGAGGGTTGGTCGTGACGGATCAGCCACTCGCATTCCGGCGTGTAGAAGCAGGTGATGCAGTTCACGTCGCTACCCTGGAAGTGCCCGGCGTGGTGGCAGGTTTCGGGCGGGATCTCCTGCTGGATGATGCCGGTCGGGAAACTCAGTAGCTCGATGATGGCTGAATCGGAGATCGGTGTTGCCATGGCTGTGAGCGCTCGCGGTAAAGCGAAGACGGGCTGTGGGTCGGCTGCTCGGTCGATTCCAGCTGCAGGGCGGCGTCCCGGTATTTCGGTTCCCCCGCTTGGGGCAGGTTCCCGCCGACTCAGCAAGTATTCTGAGAAGCGTAGCGCATGGATCCCGTTTGTGCGGCGCGGGGCCGATATACTTTGACTGTAGGGTCTATCGGGCAAGGAGCAGATCATGCGGGTGCAGATTTCCTGGCCTCGGGGTTCCCTGACGGTGCGGGTCGACGACGAGGCGTTCGCCAGCGCTCTGCGGCCCGCCTTGCCGCTTGAGGCCGTGGCGAGGACCTGGGGCGAGGAGGTGTATTTCCGGGTTCCGGTGCTGATGGCCCTGCGGCCGGATGCCTGCGCGGTCGTGGACCCCGGCACGGTGTGCTTCTGGGTCTCGGGGCAGTCCGTGGCAATCCCTTACGGGGCCACTCCGATTTCTCAGGCGGGCGAATGCCGGCTGGTCGAGGCGGTGAATATCATCGGAAGAACTGAGGAAAACATGGAGGGCCTGCGCGACATCCGCGACGGGGATGCGCTGCGCCTAGCGCAGCGCGAGGGCTGACTCGAGGTCCTAGCCCGCCGCGTTCAGCCAATCGCGGACGACCCGAATCTGATCGTCCGCCATCAACACGGGGGCGTGGCCCACGCCGCTGAATGTCTGCAGGCGCGCCGGCGGACCCCGGCGCAGCATTTGAGCGGCCGTCTCGGCGTCAAGAATGTCCGAGTCCGCGCCCTGCAGAACGAGTGTCGGCTGGCTGATGCGGTCCCAGACCTCCCAGAGCTCGATGTCGGCGTACTGGTCCTGCTGAAACGCCTTGCCGATCCCGGGATCGTAGGCGAGATAAGACTCCTCACCGCGCCGCCAATGACCGTGCTCGGCCAGGTGTCGCCACTGAAGATCGGTCAAGGGCCCGAACGGTGCATGGATACGCCGCAGGTACTGCTCCAGTTCCGACAGAGAGTGAAACGGGCCCGTCTTGCCCACGTAGGTGGCGATCCGCTGCAGCGCGGCGCCCGGTATTCGGGGGCCGATGTCATTGACCACCAGGCGTTTGACGGGCGAGTTCGGGTGTGCCGCCAGCATCATCCCAATTATCCCGCCCATGGAGGTGCCCACCCAGAAGACCTCCTCCACGTTCAAGTGGGCGAGCAGCGCTGCCGCGACCTGTGTATAGACCGGGTAGCCGTAGTCAGCCGGATCGAGCAGATTCTCGGACCGGCCGCGCCCGGGCATGTCGGGGCAAACGACCCAGTGATCGGCTTGCAGCGACTCGGCGAGGAAATCGAAATCACGGCCGTTGCGGGTCAGGCCATGGGCGCAAACCACCACGCGGTCGGGACGAGGCGTTCCCCACTGCGTGTAGGCGACGCGGCAGAAGCCGTGTGGCGTCAGCGCCAGGAAACTCGATTCTTCCACCGCCTAGCCCGCCTCGATAGCCGTCGCCAGCAGGGTGCGTGTCCGCGGCCCATCGAATTCCGCGAGGTAGATACCCTGCCAGGTGCCTAAGGCGAGCCTGCCGCCGGCAACGGGTACCAGCAGGGAGCAGCCGGTCAGGGTGCCGCGCAGATGCGCGGCCGTGTTGCCCTCCGCGTGGCGATCGTCCACATCGTCCCAGGGAACGAGCTTTTCGAGCCGGCGGAGGAGATCACGCGCCACATCGGGGTCCGCGTTCTCGTTGATCAGCAGGCCACAGGTGGTATGTTGTACGAAGAGGCTGAGAATGCCGTCGCCCAAACCGAGCCCGGGCAGCGCCGCGCGTACCTGGCCGGTGATGGAGACCAGCGCTTGATGCGCGGGAGTTACCACCTCGATGCTTACGTGCTTTGCCATGTCGTTCGGGAATTCGGGAAAGAGAGTTCGACTCGCGAGCGACAGTGTCCGCGATGTAGCCACCGCAGGCAAGAAACGGCTCGCCGGCATCGTGCTCCTCGCCGTGAGCGGAGCCTGCCAGGCGGGGTCGCCGGTGATCGTGGGCGCGGAACTCGTCAGGAGCGGCGAGCGCTGGCGCGCCGACGTGACCGTTCGCCACCCCGACACCGGCTGGGAGCACTACGCCGACGCCTGGCGCATCGTCGGACCGGACGGCCAGGTTCTGGGGACCCGAACCCTCTATCACCCGCACGTCGACGAGCAACCGTTCACCCGCAGCCTCACTAGAATTTCTATACCGGCGGGCACCGACGTCGTGGAGGTGCAGGCGCACGATTCGGTGCACGGCTGGGGTGCATCTGTGCGCGTTCAGGTTCCAGACTGATGCGAACCGTGTCTGCACCGCTATGTCCGCGAGCGCGGGCCCCTGCTGTACGCAGGGAGTCGTTCGCTCGTGGCCACGCTTCGTTGAGGCGTGTCCTGTTGGCTACGGTAGTGCTCACCCTCGCGTGTGTTCTCGGCGGGCAGACGCTTGCGGCGCCAAAGGTGCAGGTGATCGGCCTGTTCAAGGACCAGGCGCTGGTGCGCATCGACGGCACCCAGCGCCTGCTCAAGCTGGGGCAGACAAGCCCGGAGGGCGTTCGCCTGATCGCCGCAGACAGCCGGGCTGCCACTCTGGAGATCGAAGGCCGCCGCATCGAGTTCGGGCTCGATCGTGGCATGGGAGGGCGCTACGGGGAGCCGGAAAACGCCGAGACGCGGATCTACCGCGACGCGCGTGGCATGTTCTCGACGGTGGGCAGCATCAACGGGCGGACCGTGAACTTCCTGGTCGACACGGGCGCCACCCAGGTCGCCATGAGCTCGTTGGAGGCGCGCAGGCTGGGCGTCGAATACCGGGTGAGTGGCGAGCGTGGCCTGGTGAGCACGGCGTCCGGGGTCGCACAGGCCTACCGCGTCAAGCTCGACAGCGTGAAGGTCGGCGGCGTAGAGCTGAGGAATGTCGATGCGCTGGTCTTGGCGGGCGACAGCCCGCAGGAAGTTCTGCTCGGGATGTCCTTCCTGAGTCGCCTGGAGATGGAGAACAGCGGCAATATGCTGCTGCTGCGCCGCAAGTTCTAGCGCGGCGCCGCGCGAGCGCCCTCAGCTTGCCGAGGCTTCCTTGCGCCGGTCGATCATGGCGTAGGCGGAATGGTTGTGGATCGACTCGAAGTTCTCCGACTCCACCACGTAGGCCTCGATGCGGTCGTCGCCATTGAGCCGGGCGGCAACGTCGCGAACTATGTCCTCGACGAACTTCGGATTGTCGTAGGCGCGCTCGGTCACGTACTTCTCGTCGGGACGCTTGAGCAGCCCGAAGAGCTCGCAGGACGCCTCCTGCTCGACCAGTTCGATCAGCTCCTCGATCCAGACGAAGCCCCGAGTGTGGACCAGCAAAGTGACGTGCGAGCGCTGGTTGTGCGCACCGCGATCCGAAATCTTCTTCGAGCACGGGCACAGGCTGGTCGCCGGCACAACCACCTTGATCTGGGTGCTGATCTCACCATGCTGGATTTCGCCGATCAGCGAGACATCGTAGTCCATCAGGCTTTCCACTCCCGAGACCGGCGCCTTCTTGTTGATGAAGTAGGGGAATCGCATCTCAATGTGGCCCGCCTCGGCGTCGAGCACATCGAGCATCTCGGCCAGCATGTCGGAGAAGGACTCGACCGAGATCTCTTTCTCGTGGCGGTTCAGGATTTCCACGAAGCGCGACATGTGCGTGCCCTTGAAGTTGTGGGGCAGGTTCACGTACATGTTGAAGCTGGCGACCGTGTGCTGTTCGCCGTCGCTACGGTCCTTGACGCGCACCGGATGGCGGATGTCCTTGATGCCCACACGGTTGATCGGTATGCGGCGGGTATCGCGGCTGCCCTGCACATCGACGATGGCGTGGCTTGCGGCGGCGGTCTGCTGAGCTTGAGTCATGGATCGAACACTCTGAAATACAAAGAAAAATGAGGGATGGCGGCCCCCGGTAGCAAAGACCCAGAGGATCCCTAGGAATTCCGGCTAGGGCGATTATAGTCGCGCCAACGGGCACGCACTACCGGCGCTTTGGAATAGGCCTCGTTGGCGCCGCCGGCCTCAATGCACCCGGCTGACGATGTACTCCGACATCCAGCGCAGCGGGTCGGCTCGCTCGTCGAGGCCGCTCAAGCCGGCGAGCGCCGAATCGTGCAGCTCCCGGAGCTTCTGTTTCGATTCCGCGAGCCCGATGAGTGCAGGGTAGGTCGGCTTGGCTCGGGCCCGGTCGGCTCCGCGCATCTTGCCCATCAGTTCGGTCTCGCCTTCCTCGTCCAGGATGTCGTCGCGGATCTGAAACGCCAGACCGATGCACTTTGCATAGTGCTCCAGGCCTTGCCGGCACGCGCCGTCGGCCACCGATGCGCCGAGCGCGCCTAGCTTGACGCTGGCCAGGATCAGCGCCCCGGTCTTGTGGATGTGCATATCCTCCAGCTCGGCGATCGACAGGGTATTTCCGACCGCGGCGAGGTCGATCGCCTGCCCGCCGGCCATGCCACGCGATCCGCTCGCCTGGGAAAGGGCGTCGACCATGGCGACGCGGTTCGACGGCGGGAGTCGGCAGTCGCCGTCGTGCACCAGCAGCTGGAAGGCGAGGCTCTGCAGCGCGTCGCCGACCAGCAGCGCGGTGGCCTCGTCGAAGGCGATGTGGCAGGTGGGGCGGCCGCGGCGAAGCTCGTCATCGTCCATGCAGGGGAGATCATCGTGCACCAGGGAGTAGGCGTGAATGAGCTCGACCGCGCAGGCGGCGCCGTCAAGGTCCGCGGGCTCGGCCCCGAGCGCGCTCCCCGTGGCGTACACGAGGAAGGGCCGCACCCGCTTGCCTCCACCCAGCGTCGCGTAGCGCATGGCCTGGTGCAGGCGGACCGGGTGGGTGCTTTCCGGAGGCAGATGGGCATCCAGCACGTTTTCCACGCGCGCCCGGTAGTCCCGGAACAGCGCCCGGAACCGGTCCGCCTCAGTCGTCACGAGACATCGGCTCCAGGCGGGGTTCGTCGCCGTCCTCGACCAATTGCTGCACGCGCTGCTCGGCCGTGCGCAGGGCCTCCTGGCAGGCGCGGGTGAGGCGCACACCGCGTTCGAAGTGCTTCAAGGCGTCCTCGAGGCTGACGTCGCCGTGCTCGAGCAGCGCGACCAGTTCCTCCAGCTCGGCCAGCGCTTGCTCGAACTTGGGTCGGGTCTTCTTGGGCACGGGGTCGCTCCGCGGAGGGGCCACAAACTTACCCTACCCCTGTCGGGGTGGTCAAACGGGCCGCACGGCGTCTCGCCGGCCGTCGGCAGCGCGCGATGCTCGGGTGTAAGCCCTTGTATAGCTGGGAGTTCCGCTACGGAAGCGGCGTGGGGAGGAACCCCGGCCGCGGGGGCCCGCGGGCGGAAGGATCGCCTCGGAGGCCTTTGCATGGGCCGTGCTGCTGCTATACTTTCTTCTGCCGATTTAGACTTGATCTAAATCAGTATCACCCCGGATTCGGAGCATCAATGAGGAGATCTGAGCCATGAACCTTAAGGAGAGCAAGACCCACGAGAATCTGAAGGCCGCCTTCGCGGGCGAATCGCAGGCCAACCGGCGTTACCTGTATTTCGCCGCCAAGGCGGACGTCGAGGGATTCAACGACGTGGCGGCGCTGTTCCGCTCGACCGCCGAGGGCGAGACCGGACACGCGCACGGGCATCTCGAGTATCTGGAGGCGGTCGGGGATCCTGCCACCGGCGAGCCGATCGGTGCCACGCGGGCCAACCTCAAGGCGGCGGTTGCCGGAGAGACCCACGAGTACACCGACATGTATCCGGGGATGGCGAAGGCGGCGCGCGACGAGGGTTTCGAGGAGATCGCCGACTGGTTCGAAACCCTGGCCAAAGCCGAACGCTCACACGCCCGCCGCTTCCAAAAGGCGCTGGACGAACTCGAGGATTGAGCTGGCCGATGGGGCGGCGCACGCCGCCGCCCCTGCCGGCGCGTTAAGCAAAGGGATTTCTTATGGACGAAGGCGAGAAGCAGGTTCCCCGCGAGGGCAGCACCGAGGCGCCCGAGCGTCGCCCTCTCGACTGGCGCGGCGCGGATTTCTACGACGAGCAGTCGCTCACCAAGGAGATGGAGCGCGTCTTCGAGATCTGCCATGGTTGCCGGCGCTGCTTCAATCTGTGCAACGCGTTTCCGACGCTTTTCGACGCCATCGACGAGTCGGATTCGGGCGAGATCGACGGGATCGGCCGCCCGGTCTACTGGAAGGTCGTCGACCACTGCTACCTCTGCGACCTGTGCTTCCAGACCAAGTGCCCCTACGTCCCGCCGCACGCGTTCGACGTCGATTTCCCGCATCTCATGCTGCGCGCGAAGGCGGTGAAGGGCAAAGCGGGGCGTCACAGCATTCGGGACCGGACCCTGACCGCTACCGACGCGATCGGGAAGCTCGCGGCGATTCCGGTCGTCGCGGAGACCGTCAACTGGGCCAATCGAAATCGCGCGATTCGCAGCGTCATGGAGCGTACGGTCGGCATCCATCGCGCGGCGCCGTTGCCGCCCTACGCTTCGCGCACGCTGCGTCGCCGGCTCAAGGGAGCCGCGGCCG
>JBFKOE010000092.1:0-7566 GCA_041629015.1 Gammaproteobacteria bacterium | reverse complement strand
GCTCGGCGGTGGCGACAAGCACGTGATCGGCGGCCACCTCGACCGGAAGGATGCGAAAACGGGCCGCATAGGCGTGCGACATGACGCCGGTCACTCGGGCGACGTCGATCTTCAGCGGGTCGATGCGGAAATACGGCAGCCGGGAGCGCCTGGCAAACCACTCGGTCAGGAACTCGAGGTCCAGCGCGTGATCCGGCTGATCGAGCCGCTTCCAGCCCTGGCTCGCGATCAACACCAGGGGATGCAGGTCGAGCCGCCTGCGCGCGCTGCCGCCCGCCAGGTCGGCGGCCAGTTCACGGGCGATCAGGCCGTCGCCGCTCAGCGCCTCCAGCACCTCGTTGACCGTGACCTTGCGATCCGGCGGATCGATCAGCTTTCCTTTTGGTGCTGCCATACCCGCTCGCCCCTACGCACCCGACCTAAGCGGTCAGAAATTGGCCCGGAAGCAGCGCGCCGGCCGAATGCTCACTTACCTCAACATCCGCGACCTCCGCGGCGGGCGGCCCCTCCCACAGCCAGGCCTCGAGTTCCCCGAGGGCGGGCCCGGGCCCACAGGCAATCACCTCCACCCGCCCGTCGCTGAGGTTACGCGCCACTCCGTGCAAGCCCAGCTCCAGGGCACGGGTGCGCGTGGACGCCCGGTACCACACCCCCTGGACCCGGCCGCTGACCAAGAAACGTTTGCAGGACTGCATTTGAGAACCGGCTGCGAAATCTTCACCTGATTCACCCAGCGCCGCCAGTATGGCCAAGCAGGGATATGCCGTCCAGGGGCCCGCTCCCGCGCTCGGCATGTCCAACCGGTGGCGTCGACGCGTCAAGCTGGATAAAGTATCGGGGCGCAGCGGCAAGGGATGCTTCTCCGGCGCCTTGGCCGCGTGCCTGAACCGTGGCAGCCACCCAAGACCGAAGTGGGACCGATGACCGGTACGCGCCTTACGATCCCCTCTCGAAGCCAGATCGCCGACCCGCGCGTCGAGATCCGCCCGGCCGAGCTACGCAAGTTCCTGGACGGGCTGCCGCTGACCGATGTGGCACGCGCCTGCACCGTCAGCGCCGACGCCTTGACCGCGCTCAACCGCCAGCCGTTGACGGCCGCGCAGCGGCTGCCGCTCGCGGAACTGTATCGTCTATCCTTCAAGGCCATTCTGCACCTGATCGACCGCCGGCTGCAGAGCGCCGTATCGCACGGCGGCAGGCAAATCACCGAAAGCCTTCAGGCCATGAGCCGCCTGGCCCGGGAGCTGCAGTTCGCCTACAAGATCCTGCTCACCGATGCGCTCGAGTCGCAGGACAAGCGCACGCACGAGCGGGTGCTGCATACCGGTCTCTATCGCGCCATGAAGTTTCTCGGCATGGAGCTGATGTTCAGCTTCCATGGTTACTCTCCCGCTCCCTCGCATGCCTGGAGCGAAATCAATCACATCCACGAACTCGCGGCCCGCAACCGCCTGGCCGACACCGCGTTCATGGATGACGAGATGAGCACGCTGCCGGCCAGTTCGGTGGCGCACCTGTACAAGCAGATCGTCTTGACGGCGCGCGCCGACCCATACCGGCTGGCCAGCGGCGAGGTATGGAAGGTATACCGCTTCCTCGGGCGTTGGGCGGAGCTCGCCGCGATCGTCGGCAACGGCGGCGGCGCGCACGGGCCAGGATGCTTCCTGATCGACCCGGAGGGGCAGACTGCGCCCTTGCCGCCTGGCAGCGAACTTGCGGATCGCGGCGCGCGCCGCGCCGAGCACGTGCTCGACAGCGGGGCCCTGGCGCACTGGATGGATGACCAGATCCGCGAACTGGAAGCAGGCAACCTGCACCTGCTCGAGGAACTGCATCTCGCCCCTTCGGCGCGCGAATCGATCCGCCTGTTGCGCTATCTGATCGTGGCCTGGTCGCACGACGCCAAGCGGCAGCACGAACGCAAGGAGCGCTTCGCCTGGGTCGAGGGGGTATGCGGCCTGAGCGCCGCCCACCGGCTCATGCAGGATTTGATCGAGCCACCGTCTCTGGTGGAGCAGCCCGCGGAAGAGACCGAGCCGGACGAGGACAGCACCACGATCGATATCCGCGCATCGGGCAGGTTCAAGCGCAAGGAGAACCAGCAGGCGGAGCCGCAGGAGCGCTGGCGCCTCATCAATCACAGTACCGGCGGCGTGGCGCTGGGCGTGCGCGTACCGTTCAGCCCCACCGTTCGGGTCGGGCAGATCGTGCTCTTCCGCAATCCCGCCGAGCGCGAGGCGCAGTGGCTGACGGGCATCATCCGCTGGCTGAGTCAGGAACAGGAAGACGAGATCAAGATGGGTGTGCAGTACCTGTCGGACAACGCCTCCCCGGTCATCGTCGACGACAGCGCCGACGGCGAGGACCGGCAGCTACCCGCGCTGTGGGTCGAGGTCAAGCAGGCCGAGCGCCCGATGCCGCCGCAGCTGATCACCCCCCACGGGGTGTATCAGCAGGACCGCGAGATTGTAATCCAGCGCAGCCATCGCCCGGCGCGCGTGCGCGCCAGCAAGCTCATCGAGGCGACCAGCTCGCTCGACCGGTTCTACTTCGAGAGCCTGTCCGCCTGAAGCCCGAGCGCGGCTACCCTCCGCGAACCGCGGTCAGAGCCGCGCCGGTGCGGAAAAAAGAAAGGGCCCCGAGGGGCCCTTTCTCCATTCCGCAAGTGGTTTCGCCTAACGGTTGAGGTAAGCGCGATCCGACTCCTCGACCGTGCCGATGGACCAGGCACCACGCGTCCTGGCGTGGTTCACCGCCGCGTCGACGGCATCCTGCGTCGGGAACTTGTCGATGGTGAACTCCTGGCCAGGATAAATCAGGTCAGCATCCTGGATCTTGTCCTGATTGTTGCGATAGATCAGCGGCCACTGGAAGGGGTTGCCGTAGACCTCGCCCTTGCCGGAGATCCGCCACAGGCTATCGCCCTGCTCGACCGTGTAATTGAGGATCGACGCCCGCAACTCGGCCAGCAGGCCGCTGAGCAGCGCGTAGGCGCGCTCGCCCTCGAAGCGCGCGATCGCGGCCTCCGCCTCGCGCAGGGTCTCGAGCTGGCTGCTGTTCATCGCGTGCTCGTACTGCTTGGCCTCCTGCAGCAAGGCCTTGGCACGTTCCAGCAGCGCCTGGTTGTAGCCCTGTTCGGCCTCGCTCTTGGCGCGGTTGGCCAGCTGGATGGCACGCTCGTAGTCGCCATTCGAGTACGCCGACTCGGCCTGGCGCAGCGTGTCCTCGGTGCTCGGCCACAGCCCGTCCACCGAGCGGGCCTTGTTTACCGCCGCCCGCGCGGCCGCGATGGCCTCCGCCGCGGCATTCTTTAATTCATCGGAGGCCTCAACCGGTGCCGGCTCGGGTACCGGAGCCGGTGCTTCCTCGGGTGCCGTCGCACAGCCCGCACCCAACGCGAGGACCAGCGCACTCAACCCAATGTACTTAGCCGCCAATGATTTCTTCATATCAACGCTCCAGATAGGATTCGTGGAATTGTTTGCTTAACCAGGGGCAGAAAGGAGACGTCTCGGGGCGCCTTTCAGGGTTCCCTGTTCGTGATTCTTGTCACCCCAAACGCTTTTGCTTCGGTGTGAACGGCATCCAGATCGACCGCGCCACACCGCGATTTCGGTGCCCGACCGTAGCACCCGGCGCTTCGGCGTGTCAAGCCGGGAGGTCCCGCCCGGCGGGCCTTTCAGCCCGGTTTCAGCGCGCCGAATCCATCGCTTGCCGGCGCGCCTCCTGCGCCGCTTCCCGCGCCATTCGCGCACGCTCACGCGCCTGCTCGTAGCGCCCGTTCTCCAGGTCGCTGGTCGCCTCGCGTAACAGCTGCTCGGCCTTGGCCAGGCCGTCGGGCGCATGGCGCGCGGCTCCGGCCTCGCGCGCGGCGTCGATTGTCTGGCGCGCGTCGCTCATCTCCTGGACCGGCGCCGAGGCGCAACCGAAGAGTACACCGGCCAGAACCAGCGCAAGTGCGAAGCGATTCACAGTACGGCCGCAATTGTTGGTCATACGCCGGTTGCGTATCATTTTCGGCGGCAAGCGAGGGGCATGTCGCCCGGAAGCTACCACCCGCCCCCAACACCGTCAAGCAAACCCAGGACCTATCCCAAAGCGGACCCACGAGGAGAAATGCGCTTGGAATTCACCATTTACCACAACCGCCGCTGCAGCAAGTCGAGGCAGACGCTGGACCTTCTGCGACAGCGGGGCATCGAGCCCAAGGTGATCGACTATCTCGAGCACCCGCCCGATGAGCGAGAGCTTGGACGCCTTCTGGGCCTGCTCGGCATCTCTGCCCGTGAGCTGATTCGCGCGGGCGAGAAGCAATACCGCGAGCTCGGCCTAGACGATCCCGCACTGGACGAACCCGCACTGATCCGGGCCATGGCCCGCTCGCCGATCCTGATCCAGAGACCGATCGTCTTCCGCGGCGACCGCGCCGTGATCGGCAGGCCGCCCGAAAACGTGCTCGGTCTGCTCGACGGCTGAGCGTGTCCATGGATCGCGTCCGCCGTCTCGCAACCTTCGCCGGACGCCCCGTCCTCGATTCTCGCTGCGACACCCATCGGGCTCATGCACCAGCTTCCTTTGAACATCAGGCTTGGTGAGCTAACCACCCTGGAGCAATTCGTGGCGGGCGCCAATCGCGCGGTGCTCGCCGCGCTGGGCGCCATGGCCGACGGTCGCGGAGAACCGCTGCTGTTCGTGCACGCTCCGCCCGGTCGGGGTAAGACCCATCTGCTCCACGGCACCTGCCGCAGAGCCGTTGAAAGGGGCCGTCGTCCTGCCTATCTGCCCTTGCGTACCTTGCTGCAGACGAACGTCGAAGTTCTCGACGGCCTGGAGCGTCTGGACCTCGTTTGCCTCGACGATCTCGAGGCGATCGCCGGTCGGCGCGAGTGGGAACTCGCCCTGTTCAACCTATGCAACGGGTTGCGCGAAAACGGCGGCGCGCTGCTGACGGCGGCCTTTGCGCCGCCCAACCAGACCGGCATCGCCCTTCCCGACCTGCGCTCGCGTCTGAGCGCGGGTGTGGTGTATGGAATCCGGCCGCTGAACGATGACGACAAGCTGCGGGCATTGGTTCAGCGTGCGGAAGCTCACGGGCTGACACTGCCGCCCGAAGTGGGCCGCTATCTGCTGGCGCACTGCCCGCGAGATCTGGCCAGCCTGTTCGAGGTGCTCAGGCGTCTGGATCAGGCATCGTTGATCGAGCAGCGGCGCCTCACCCTGCCCTTCGTGCGCGAAATACTGCAGCGCGATCAGAGGTCGTGAGCGCAGACACCCGACCGCGCCGTCAGCCACCGCGGCGACCCTCAAGCGTGTGAGCGGCGCGCGAGCCCCACTCGCGCACGTAGGTCACCCCGCTCACGATCGTGGTCACCGCGACGACGGCAATGGCGATCGTAAACCAGAGTTCGGGCAGAAGAGGCCAAAGCTGATGGGCCACCACGCCGACCACCAATACGATCTGCGCGAAGGTATTGATCTTGCTGATCAGGCTGGGCTCCGCTTCCAGCCGCCCCACCCAGAAATGAAACACGATCGCCCCGCCCACGATAACCAGGTCACGCACGATTACCAGCGCAACCAGCCAGGCGGGCAGCAGTCCTTTCCAGCCGAGCACCAGGAAGCCACTGACGAGCATGAGCTTGTCCGCGACCGGGTCGAGCAGGGAGCCCAGACGCGTGACCCAGCCATAGCGCTTGGCGAGGTAGCCGTCGAGCCCGTCGGATATACCCGCGACCGCGAGCACCACGAAGGCGGCCACGTAGCGCTCCTGCACGAGCAGGGCGACGATCGGAACGACCAGTACGATCCGCAGAACGGTGAGAATGTTGGGTATGTCGCGACGAGAGATCACGGATTCATGCGATACCACAGCCTGCGCCCCTCGCCGGACTGAGCGGTGACATCGCCCGCGACTTCAGGCACCCGATGCAAGACCGCGCTCAAGCCAATCACCTGCTCGAGCAGGCGATAGTCACCGCGCAGGGTAACGGCGAAAAAGACACGACCCGGCTCGATCTGCTGCGGCATGACGGATTGCACCGGCTGCAGCGACTGCAGGTATTTCATGACTTGCGCGTAGTGCGCCAGCGAGACCACGTCGTCGACGACCAGCTGCACCGCCGCGCTCGATTCGGCCGCTCCAATCGGGGCATAGCGTGCGGCGAGGAGATCCGCGGCTCCGTCAACGCCCTGGCTCAGCGCCTGCGATGAATAAGCCCCGCGCGCGATCCAGCTCGAAGATTCGACCGCCTGGTAGAGATTCCAGCTGGCCTCCCAGGAACCGTCGGCCTGACGATAGAGGCGCCCGACCAGAACCGCGTCCGGCTGATACCGGCCGGATGCCCGCAGGATGGAATCGCGGAAGTTGCCCCACACGTCGGCCGCTGGCAGCGCCGCCTGGTCCTCAAGATCGAGCAACGGCAGCAGCAAGGGCAAGCCCCTGCGCTCCGCCGCGTCGCGCAACACCGACACCAGTTCTGGATCGGAGTCCCCGCCCACCAGGGTGCGGCGCGCAGACTGCTCGACCGCCAGCCAAATGAGCGTACTCGGCCGCTGGTCGCCCCACACCGGAAGCCCGGCCGAGCGCAGCAGCCGCTCGACGGCCTCGCGATCAAAATCCAGGCGCAGTACCAGCAGCGGAGCGGACTGCGATCCAAGCAGGGTCGTCGCCGGTCGGCGCTGTTCGTAAGCATACTGTTGAACGTAGCCCGTTGGGCTCGCCAGCGCCCCGCGCAGCTGCGGCAACCCGACCGCGCGGGTATCTCCGCTGACCTTTATAAGGACCTGCGCCAGCCCCATCTCCATGGCCTGGCGCCGTTCCTCCGGTTCCTGACCCGCCACCGGCACCTCGGCGCGGTAGAGCCCCTGCACCGGCGCCGCCCATGCGCTCGCGGCGCTGCCCGCAAGCAGCGCGAGCACCGGCCAGAGGCGCCGCAAGGCGCTTGCAGAGCGCAACACCCGAATGGGGAGAACGGCGGTCATCGCGGCGCAGATCGTTCCGATGGCTGGAGCTCGGGGAGGGGTCGGTCGTGCGAAATCGCGATTAAGATAGCATATAATCTTCGCCCACCTGACCCACGCTTCGTGCCCGCAGTGCACCGTGGCTCAGCAACGCCCAGCCGACTCCCCGAGAGCCCACAAACAGCTCGGCAGCCGCAGCAGGAATCCAACGTGAAGCGCAATCGTTCCGACAGTAATTTCGGCGCGGACCAGCCAGCTCAGCTGCGCTACCGTGACGCCGGGGTGGACATCGACGCCGGGAACCGATTGGTCGATCTGATCAAACCCGTCGCCGCGAGAACACGCCGTCCCGAGGTCATGGCCGGGCTCGGCGGGTTCGGCGCGCTGTTCGCACTCCCGGTCGAGCGTTTCCGCAACCCGGTGCTGGTTGCCGGCACCGACGGCGTCGGAACCAAGCTGGCGCTCGCGATCCACCACCGGCGGCACGACACCGTCGGCATCGACCTTGTGGCGATGTGCGTCAACGATATCGTGGTCCAGGGCGCCGAACCGCTCTTCTTCCTGGACTACTATGCGACCGGCAGGCTTGACGTCGGGGTCGCCGCG
>JBFKOE010000091.1:0-7651 GCA_041629015.1 Gammaproteobacteria bacterium | reverse complement strand
GACCACGGCCTTCCGCAACGGCACGCTGCAGGGCGCCTACCTGATCATCGCGGCGCGCGCCCTGGGGCTCGACGTCGGGCCCATGTCCGGGTTCGACAACGCGGCGGTCGACGCGGTCTTCTTCCCGGATGGCCGCCACCAGTCCAACTTCCTCGCCAACCTCGGTTATGGCGACGCAGCCGCTCTCTACCCACGCGGACCGAGGCTGGAGTTCGAGGAGGCTGCGCGGATCGTCTGAGCGGCCGGAACGCCCGGCGCCTCAGTCCTCGTCGCCGAGCAGCTCCCCGCGCTCCTCGGGGCTGACACCGCGCTCGGGCTCGACGTCGTCGGCGTGACAGACGCGGTTGCGGCCCGCGACCTTGGCCTCGTAGAGCAGGCGATCGGCGCGCTCCACCAGGGCAGCGATCTCCAGGTCGAGCCCCGGCCGGCTGACGTCGACGCCCAGGCTGGCGGTGACCGTGATCTCGGCCTCGCCCTGGCGCAGCGGGTGGGTCTCGATCAGGCTGCGCAGGCGCCGCGCCACCGCCAGGGACTCGCCCAGGCCGGTGCTGGGCAGGATGACGGCGAATTCCTCGCCGCCGTAGCGGCAGATGATGTCGAGGCGGCGCACGCCCCTGCCGATCAGCTTGGCCGCGTGACGCAGCACGGAATTGCCCACCTCGTGGCCATGACGGTCATTGATGGCCTTGAAGTGGTCCAGGTCGAGCATGATCAGGCCGGTCGGCCGGTTGGTGCGGTAGGAGCGCTCCAGCTCCACCTCGAGACTGTGCGTGAAGTGGCGGTAATTGTGCAGGCCGGTGAGCGGGTCGATGCGCGCCTGCTCGCGCAGCTCGGCGACCTCGTCGCGCAGCCGCGCGAGCTCTTCCAGCCACTCGCAGGTCGATTCGCCGACCGGGCACGGCGGCGTCCCCTGATCCGGTGTAACCGGTTCGGCCCCGGCAGATGCGCCTCGCCTCTTCATGGTGCTGCCGTAGGATAACAGAGCGTCGCCGCCGCCCCGCCGAGGACAGCGGGACAGGAAAGCAGCGGCTCGGGCCGCCGCGGCGCATCGTCGCTTGGGCCTGGCTGCCCGTGTTCGGGCGGTGTTGCCTTGCCGGAACCTGCAGGCCTAGAGGCTGAGCTCCTCGTAGACCATGCGCGCCGTACTCAACAGGTCCTCGCGTGCCAGCGCCCCGCTGAGCGCATACCCCAGCGCTCCGTCGAGCCAGTAGAACACGCCCACCCCGTCGCGCACCGCGTAGCGAAAGGCCGCGACATCCGGCTCCCCCGGGGTCGGCCGAACATACAGCGTCAACCGGCGGCCGCTGGCGTCCTCGTACATGAACTGCGCCGCGGCACCCTCGCTGCCGGGCAGCAGCCTCCCGCCAACCAGCTGGAACCCGGCGCTGTTCAGGTCCGGAACGCGCACCGGCGCCCCCAGGCGCTTGGAGAGCCACTTGGCGAGGTGGACCTCCTCCGCGGCCAGCACCTCGACCGGGTGGCGCACCTCCGGCGTGTACACAACGTGCGCGACGGTGGCCGGGCGCACCAGCTCATGCTCGATCGACGCCGTCTGCGGGGCGCCGAGCCAGCTCGCCGACCAGCCGAGCAAACCACCAAGGGCGACCCACCCCACGGCGGCCGCAACCCGCCACAGCGGCGCCGGCCCGCGGGCCCGCGGGCGGGTCGCGTGCAGCGACTCGGGCAGCGGCTCCTGCAGCACGGGGTCGAAGGCCGCATGCAGCGCCTCGTTGAGACGGTCGTAATCGGCCAGCCGCCCGGCCTCTTCCGGGTGCTCGGTGACATAGGCCTCGACGGCCGCGCGCCGGGCCGGCGGGAGCTGGCCGTCCACGTAGGCGTGGAACTCGGCCTCGGTCACATCGAGTTGCTCGCTCATCACTTCACCCTTCGCAGCGCGGGACTGGCCTCCTCGGCCAGCCAACGGCGCAGCCGCTCGCGCGCCCGGTAGAGGCGCGACATCACCGTGCCCAGGGGAAGGTCCAGCACCGCCGCCACCTCCTCGTAGCGCATGCCCTCCAGGGCTACGAGCAGCAGCACCTCGCGCTGCTCGGCGGCCAGCGTGCGGATGCCGCGCTCGATGTCGCGGCTCGCGGCCAAGTCCTCCGCCGACTCCCCGGCCCGGCTCGCCGGCTCTTCCTCGGGCAACGCGAGCTCCGCCGGTCGCCGCGCCCGCGCCCGGACCGCGCTCACGTACAGGTTGTGCATGATGGTGAACAGCCAGGCGCGCAGATCGCTTCCGGGGCGCCACTGCGCCGAGCGGCTCCAGGCCCGTTCCAGGCAATCCTGCACCAGGTCGTCGGCCAGCTCGGCGCTGCCGGTCAGCGCGCGCGCATAGCGCCTCAGCCGCGGGATCTGCTCGACCATCAGGCTGCCAAAGCGCTCGCTCACCCGCGCCGCCTTCGGCGCCGCGGCGCGCGAGCCGTGGGCGCCCCCGCCGACGCGGCCAGCACTATCCCTGCATGCATGTCTATCAATTCCAACACGGCTTGCTCGTCGGCCCACTATCCGTCAGCCCTCAACCGGACAAACGCCACCGGGTGGCGATTATTCCGCGCCCGGCACCTGCGCGACCGCCTGCGCAAGCCGCGGGCGCGCTGTGCTACGCTTCTGCCCGCGGCGTTCGGGGCGCGAACCCCGTCTCCTTCGAGGTTACCGCATGGCGGGACTGCTGATCGTCGTCGACCGCAAGTCCGACTGGCGCGCCTTCTACCCCAGCGAGGACCTGATCACCGTTCAGGAGTACCTGACCCGCAGCGGCGGTTACCGCAGCACGCGCAACCTGGTCATCAACCTCTCGCGTAGCTACCGTTACCTCAGCACCGGCTATTACTGCTCGCTGCTCGCCGAGGCGCGCGGCCACCGCGTGATCCCGTCGGTGCGCACCATCAACGACCTCTCCAGCCGTGCCATCTACGCGCTGCGCACCCGCGATCTCAACGAGACCCTGCAGCGGCTCACGCGCGCGCGCACCGGAGCCGCGGGCGAGGAGTTCACGGTCAAGATCTTCTTCGGCCTGGTCGATGACGAACCGCTCCAGGACCTGGCGCGCCAGATCTTCGAACTCTTTCCGAGCCCCATCCTCGAGGTCCGCTTTCGCCACGCCGGCGACTGGTCGATAGACACCATACGCCCCGGCGCCATGCAGACGCTGAGCGAGACCGAGGAGGACCGCTTCGCCGCGGCGCTCGATCGCTTCAGCCGCAAGATCTGGCGTAAGCCGCGGCTGCGGCGGCGCTACCGCTACGATATGGCGATTCTCGTCGATCCCGAGGAGCAGCTGCCGCCGAGCAACCGCGGCGCCGTGCGCCGTCTGGTGCGCGCCGGTCGCCGGCTGGGCATCGACGTCGATCTCATTCTCCGCCGCGACTACGGGCGCATCGGTGAATACGACGGGCTGTTCATCCGCGAGACCACCGCCATCGACGGCCACACCTACCGCTTCGCCAAGAAGGCCGAAAACGAGGGCATGGTGGTCATCGACGACCCCGACTCAATCCTTAAGTGCACCAACAAGATCTATCTCGCCGATCTGCTGCACTCCAACGGCGTGGCCACGCCGGCCACCACCATCCTCTACAAGGACGATCCGGCCGAGCTCGAGGCATTCGCCGCCCGCTGCGAGTACCCGATCGTACTGAAGATCCCCGACGGGTCGTTCTCACGCGGCATCAGCAAGGCCGAGGACGCGCCTGCGCTGCTGACGAAGGTCCGCGAGCTGTTCAAGGAATCCGCGCTGCTGCTGGCGCAGGAGTTCCTCTACACCGACTACGACTGGCGCATCGGCATCCTCAACCAGCGCCCGCTGTTTGCCTGCCGCTACTTCATGTCGCGCGGCCACTGGCAGATCTATAAGCACTCCGACGGCGGCAAGGTGCAGTCCGGCGACTTCGAGACCCTGCCCGTGCAGCAGGCGCCGCCCAAGGTCATCAAAACCGCACTCAAGGCCGCGAACCTGATCGGTGACAGTCTCTACGGGGTCGACGTCAAGCAATCGGGCGAGCGGGTGGTGGTGATCGAAGTCAACGATAACCCGAACATCGATCACGGTGTCGAGGACAAGTTCCTGGGCGACGACCTCTACCACACCGTCATGGAAGAGTTCCTGCGCCGCATGGAGCGCAAGCGCCTGGGGATCAGCTGAGCATGCGCGGTTCGAAGAGCAGCCGGGTGGCCGGTGATGTCCTCCCCGCCCCCGCCCTGCGGCGCGCGCGGCTCGAGGACGTGGAGCCGTTGCTCGACCTGGAGCGGCGCTGCTTCGACAGCGATCGCCTCAGCCGCCGCAGCTTCGTGCACTTCCTCAAGCGCGGTCACGCCACCCTGCAGGTCGCCGAGCTCGAGGGCCGCGGCATCGTCGGCTACGTCCTCGTGCTCTACCACAAGGCCACGGCGCTGGCGCGCATTTACTCGATCGCGGTCGAGCCCGAGCTGCGCGGGCGCGGCGTGGCCGCGGCCCTGGTGCGCTTCGGCGAGGACGACGCCGAGCGCCAAGGCTGCAGCTACATGCGTCTCGAGGTGCGGCCCGACAACACCGAGGCGATCGCCCTGTACCAGCGTCTCGGATACCGCAAGTTCGACGTCTGGCCCGATTACTACGAGGACCACGAGGCGGCGCTGCGCTTCGAGAAGCGCATTCGCGAGCTCGACCCGCAGACCGGCGCCAAGATCCCGTACTACGCGCAGACGACCGATTTCACCTGCGGGCCGGCCGCGCTGCTGATGGCGCTGCGCGCCGTGGATGCGGCGCAGCCCGCCAACCGCGGTGAGGAGCTTCAGCTCTGGCGCGAGGCCACCACCATCTTCATGACCGCGGGACACGGCGGCTGCGGCCCGCACGGGCTGGCGCTGGCGGCCGCAAGGCGCGGCTTCGCGGTCACCATGTACGTCAACACCGAACAAGCGCTGTTCATCGACGGGGTGCGCAACGCCGAGAAGAAGGAGATCATGACCCTGGTGCACGAGAAGTTCGAGGCCGAGGTCGCCGCCAGCCGCATTCAGGTGCGGCGATGCGACGTCACCCAGGCGGACCTGCTCGAGCACATCGGGAGCGGCGAAGTGCCGCTGGTGCTGATCAGCTCCTTTCAACTCACCCGCAGCAAGAGCCCGCACTGGGTGGTGATCACCGCGATGGACTCGCAGTTCGTCTACCTGCACGACCCCGAGGTCGACGTCGAGCTCGACAAGACGGCACTGGATCACATGAACGTGCCTGTGCAACGCGACGCCTTTGACCGCATGTCGCGCTTCGGCAAGGCCCGGCTGCGCTGCGCGGTCATCGTCGGGCCGCGCGAGGGTACGCCCGCCAGCGCAGGCTAGCGACGCGGCAAACCGCCGGCCGCCGAGCCACGCCCGGGCGCCCGGGTCGCGCCCCGGTCAGCGCGCGACCGCCGCCTCGGTCATCCCGGCAAGGGCCTTACGCAGTTTCTCGATCACCGGGCATTCAGGCACCCCGTGGCGCATGCCGATGAAGGCCGGGTCGTTGTAGCCGAGCCACACCTGGGCGGACTCGTCCTCCCACGCCAGCGCCTTGAGCGGCAGGTCGATACCCACCGACTGGGCGCATTCCATGAACGGCGTACCGCCCTGCGGGTTGCCGAAGATGATCAACTGCGTGGGCCGCAACGACTTGCCCACCGAGGCGGCGCCTGCGGCATGGTCAATGCGCGCGAAGACCTTCAGCCCGCGTTCCTTGACCACCTTCTCGAGCCGGTCCATGGTCTCGCCGACGCCGTAGGGGCTCTGCAGTATCAGCACCCCGTCCTTCGCGTAGGCCGACGGGACGGCCGCGATCAGCGCGGCAAGCGCAAACATGCGCATGGTCTTCATCGTTCTCTCCTCTCTCCTGCGAACCACCGCCGCCGCCCGTCGGGAAATCGCCCGCACGATCGGCCCGGTCCTTTTGCCCGTGCCTTGCACTATAGACGGTGACTGAGTGCCCGATGCAGGACACGCCGGGCGCTGGCCCACGGTCAGCGCTTGCAGATCTAGCCCAGGTAATCGCCGCCGGTGGTTCCCTGCGCCGCGTCGAACATGCCGCGCAGGCTGATCTGGCCGGATTGCCCGACCACGGTGCCGTGCGGGCGCGCGAAGGTGATCAGCGAAGTGGGGTCCCGCAGGACGGCGGAACCCTCGTCTTCTGCTTCCTTGGCCTCGCTGCTCCCTGTCTTTTCCTTGCGGGGCACCGCTGGGCCGCGACGCTCAGTAGTTCCAGTAATCGCGGTAGGAGGTGAAGCTGCCGTCCTTGGAGAACGCGAACACCGAGAACGGGTCCTTGCGATCGCCGGCCTCCATGCCCGGGGAGCCCACGGGCATCGCCGGCACCGCCAGCCCGGCGACCGCCGGACGGTCCTTGAGCAGCTTCTTGATGTCGTCGGCGGGCACGTGGCCCTCAACCAGGTAGCCGTCGATGACGGCCGTGTGGCAGGAGCCCATGTCGGCGGGCACGCCCAGGCGCCGCTTCACCGCCCCCAGGTCCGCGACCTTCTGATCATCTACCGTGAAGCCGTGCGCCCGCAGGTGCTCGATCCAGCCGCCGCAGCAGCCGCAAGTTGGGCTGCGATAAACGGTGATCGCCCGCGCCCCGGCGTGCGCCTCGCGGGCCCGGTCCCAGACGCTCTCGGCGGCGGGCGCCGTACCCGACCAGGCCAGCAGGACGAGAAGGGCTGTGAGCAGGCGTGACGGCAGCATGACGGTACTCCCTCGGTTGGACTCGGCGGATGGCAATCTCGCACACATTGTACCTCCCTGGCTGTGACCTGGCGCACCGCCAGCCGGCGCCGGGCCGCCGCTGGGCCAGCCGGGAAGGCCGCGGTGGACGTGCTGCACGCGGGTAGCTCCAAACCCCGATGCGCCGCACAGCAGGATTCCGCGGGGCGGGACTATACTCAAATCCGGGTTCTGGGGGCGGGGCTTAAACAAAGATCGAGGCCGAGCCTGACCGGGCCCACATCTGCACCGATGGAACACCTACCCAAGGGAGGGAGCTCCGATGACAAGACTGATACTCGCATCCATTATCGGCGCGCTGCTCGCGCCGGTGATCGCGCAGGCCGCGGAGGTCAATACCCGCTGCGCGGTTGCGCATTTCATCCGCGCCGGCGGGGGCGAGCTGCGCAGCTCGGGCCTCAACTTCAACAACGGCGACCGCGAGCACGCGGCCACCATAGAGCGCCTCACCATCACCGACCACCTCGGCCAGGTGCTGCACGACTCGGGCCCGGCGATCGGCGTCGCCCACCCACTGAACACTGATTACAACCCGCCGCTCGACATCACCACGGTTCCGCCGGGCGCCACCTTCTACCTGGTGACCACCCAGATCTGGGGCGCCGGCTCCGTACAACCCGGGCCTCCCGCGCGCGGTTTCTCGATGTCCGCCGAGGTGCTGGTCTCCAAGGAGGGTAAGCGCGAGCTGTTCAATGTCTCCGCGAACCAGCGCACGAGGCTGCGCCTGATCGATCCGGCGACCGGGTTCGTGCGCCAGGGCAACGAGATCTCGCGCTCCCCGACCTCGTGCTTCGAGGTGAAAAAATAGATCGCGGCGCGCGGTCAACCGCAGAAACCCCGCCGAGGCGGGGTTTCTGTTTGGTCCTGCGGCCCGGTTCTATCTATAGAAACCGAAGTTCTTTCGCAATGTCCGAGTGAAGTGCTAAGG
>JBFKOE010000090.1:0-7657 GCA_041629015.1 Gammaproteobacteria bacterium | reverse complement strand
GCACCGCAGGACTACATCGAGGGCCTGATGGGGACCATCGTCGGGATCGAGATCACCATCTCGCGGCTGACGGGCAAGTGGAAGACCAGCCAGAACCAGCCGCCGCGCAACCGCGCCGGCGTGGTCAGCGGGCTGCGCGAGCGCGGCGGCGGCGATGCGCTGGAGATGGCCGAGCTGGTTGAAGCCCTCGACCGCGGGAAGTGAGTGCCGGGCGCCTTGAGCCGAGGCTCGTGCCCGCCCCGGGCGTCGCGACGATGATCAGGCTTCCCTGCTGGGACAATGCGTGGTTCGAGTACCTCGTGGCGCCGGAAACCGGCAAGTGGTCGCTGCGAAGGCGCGCCGGGGAGCCGGACGATTCGCCCGTCGGATTCGGCAGCCTGGAGCCCGTTTGGGGTGTGTGGCCGCGCTTCCATGCTGTTTATGCGCACGGCGCGCGGCTATTCTTTCAGGCGGGGTCGCGCAGGTGGGATGTCACCGAGGGGGTGGGGCCCTGCACCTTCTGGCAGCTGGGATACGGGGCGATGTCCGGGCTTGCGCTCACCTTCCTTACTGGGGAGCGCTACCGCAGCGTGCTCATCCACCCCTGGCGGGCGCTCTGGACCCGGATCGATCCCACCTACGACGGCATCGACGCGGAGCAGGCGCACTTCTTCCTGTACCTCCGCCAGCAACTTCCCGATGCGCGCTGGCGCCGGGAGTTGATCGCCAGGGAAACGGGTTTTGACGATTGATGGATTCCATTCTGTACTTGCTGCTCGAAGAGGAGGCTTAGAGACATGAACCGAACGTTGCTCGCAGTTGCTCTGGTGGTGGGTATTGCCGGTTGCGCCAGCGTGCCCATGGGCGATCCGGCCCGGGACCAGGCGTTGAAGGCATTTGAATCCAAGCCCGATCTGGCTGGCATCTACGTCTATCGCAACGAGATCATCGGCGGGGCAGTACGCATGGACGTGTCCGTGGATGGCCAAGCGCTCGGGCAGACCGCGTCCAAGACCTACCTCTACACCGAGGTCCCGCCGGGCAAGCACACGGTTACCTCGAAGGCGGAGAACACCCACAGCATCGAGATCGATACGGTCGCCGGGAAGCTCTACTACATCTGGCAGGAGGTGAAGATGGGTATCCTGTACGCCCGCACCAAGCTCCACCTCATGTCGGAGGAAGAGGGCCGCAAAGGGGTGATGGAAACGAAGCTCGCGGGGCCCAAGCAGGAATAGCCTGACGGGTTCAGGCCAAGACCGAAAAGGGCTTTGACCCTTATTCCCCCTTCTATTCTCACGGCCAAGGCTGCACGCCGAACAGCCAGCCGTGCAGCGCCAGCACCAGGGCGTAGAGGGTGATCCCGCCGGCCACCGGTAGCCAGCCCAGATCCCGCCAGCGGAACTCGGTGCGGCCGGCGGCCAGCGCCGCGAAGGGCAGGTTGGAGGTGCGCGCGGCGAGGTCCTCCCAGCCCGGCTGGTCCGCGCGCGCCTTGGCGTCCATGGCGACGGTGCCGAGGCTGGCGAGCGCGAGCAGCGCCCCGAAGAAGACCAGCGAGGCGCTGTCGCCGTTGGCCGGGATGTGCGCGGCCGCCCACAGCGTGATGCCCCACATCATCGGGTGGCGGGTGACGGCGAAGATCCCCGGGCGCTCCCCCGTCCAGCGCCCGTCCGCGCCCACCAGGGTCGGGTTGTCGGGCCTGAGCGCCGCGACCACCAGCACCAGCGCGACGGGCATCACCAGCAACGGCAGCCAGCGGGCCCAGGTCGTCTGCGCCCACAGGATGCTGGTCGGCGCGTTGCCATAGCTCGACACCATCCAGCCCAGGGTCAGGGCCGCGAGCACCGAGAACAGCGCCAGGAAGCCGCGCTCGCCCAGGCGAGCGACCAGGCGCGCGCGCAGCGGTCGGGCCGAGAGCAGGAAGTGGCCGCCGACGAAGGCGAAGGCGGCGGCCACCAGTTCCGCGAGAGTCGAGCTGAACATCGGTATGTCTCCTTGCCGCGCGGCCTTGCCGAAAGGATAGCGGCCGCGTGGCCCGCGCGCCTCCATGTGGTGCACCCGCCGCGGGCGTGCACCATCCGGGGGCACGTACCGCGCGAGCGCCGCCCGGACCACGACGTAAACCACTGAAAAATGGACGGTTCGTTTTGGGGCACGGATCGTGCAATCCGGTGCGGAGTTAAACCTGAATCAATCCTGGGGGGTGTGGGATGGAGACCTTTCAAGCCGGTAGCGACGTTCTGTTCATCTTGCTCGGGGCGATCATGGTGCTCGCCATGCACTCGGGCTTCGCCTTCCTCGAGGTCGGCACGGTGCGGGCCAAGAACCAGGTCAACGCCCTAGTCAAGATCATCACCGACTTCGCCGCCTCGACGATCGCCTATTTCTTCATCGGCTACGGCGTTGCCTACGGCATCGGATTCCTGGATGCCGCACCGGCGCTCACCGAGCGCAACGGCTACGAGCTGGTGAAGTTCTTCTTCCTGCTCACCTTCGCCGCGGCGATCCCGGCGATCATCTCCGGCGGCATCGCCGAACGGGCGCGCTTCTACCCGCAGCTCGCCGCCTCGTTCCTGATCGTGGCCGTGGTGTACCCGCTGTTCGAGGGCATCACCTGGAACGGCAATTTCGGTATCCAGGACTGGATCGAGGGCACCTTCGGCGCGCAGTTCCACGACTTCGCGGGTTCGGTGGTGGTGCACGCCGTGGGCGGCTGGCTGGGCCTGGCCGCGGTGCTGCTGCTCGGCGCCCGCTACGGCCGCTACCGCAAGGACGGCAGCGTGTCCGCCCACCCGCCCTCGAGCATCCCGTTTCTCGCCCTGGGAGCGTGGGTGCTGACGGTGGGCTGGTTCGGCTTCAACGTGATGTCCGCCCAGACCATCGAAGCGGTCTCCGGCCTGGTTGCCATCAACTCGCTGATGGCCATGGTCGGCGGCATACTGGCGGCCCTGTTCGCCGGCCGCAACGACCCGGGTTTCGTGCACAACGGGCCGCTCGCCGGGCTGGTGGCGGTCTGCGCCGGCTCCGACGTAATGCACCCGCTCGGCGCCCTGGTCACCGGCGCGGTTGCCGGCGCGCTGTTCGTGATCACCTTCACGCTGGCCCAGAACAAGTGGAAGATCGACGACGTGCTCGGCGTCTGGCCCCTGCACGGGCTATGCGGCGCCTGGGGCGGGATCGCGGCCGGGATCTTCGGGCTCGAGGCCTTGGGCGGCATGGGCGGGGTGAGCTTCGGGGCACAGCTGGTCGGCACCGTGCTCGGCGTGGCGGTCGCCCTGGCCGGCGGATTCATCGTCTACGGCGCGGTGAAGGCGGCGGTCGGCATTCGCCTCGACCAGGAGCAGGAGTTCAGCGGCGCGGACCTCAGCATCCATCGCATCAGCGCCCAGCCGGAGTACGACACCTCGGCGCGCTCATCCTCCTAGTACCCGCGCGGACGGGGAAACGAAGGGCGGCCCTCGGGCCGCCCTTTGCCATTGCGGCGCAGGCATCGCGCCCCGCCGCAAGATTCGGGCTGATCCGGTGGGCCGCGCCTGCTAGCTTTGCCGCCAGGTTCGGCGAGGGGGTCTTGCGATGGTTGCCCGCACGATGGGCGGTGCCGACTGGTTCTTGCTGCTGTTGCTCTCGATCCTCTGGGGCGGGTCGTTCTTCTTCGTCGAGGTCGCGCTCCAGGGCCTGCCGCCGCTCACCATCGTCGCCCTGCGCGTGGCGCTGGCCGCGGCGGCGCTGCAGCTCATCGTCCTAGCGCGTGGCGCGCGGGTGCCGATCACCCGCCAGGCGTGTGCCGCCTTTCTCGGCATGGGCCTGCTCAACAACGTCGTGCCGTTCACGCTGATCGTCTGGGGCCAGACCGCGATCAGCGGCGGGCTGGCGTCCATCCTCAACGCCACCACGTCGCTTTTCACGGTGGTGGTCGCTCACTTTCTCGCCGCCGACGAGCGCCTGCAGGGCGGGCGGCTCGCCGGGGTGCTGGTCGGCCTGGGCGGGGTGACGATCGTGATCGGTCCCGGCGCCCTCGGCGGCGGCGGTGATGCCGTGTGGGCCCAGCTGGCGGTGCTGGGCGCGGCGCTCTGCTACGCGCTCGCCGGCGTTTTCGGGCGGCGCTTCGGGCGCCTCGGCATCACGCCGCTGACCGCCGCCACCGGCCAGGTCAGCGCCTCGGCGCTGATCCTGGTGCCGCTCGCCGCGATCTTCGAGCAGCCCTGGGCCGGGGAGGCGCCGCAGACCGCCGTCTGGCTGGCCGTAGTCGGCCTGGCGCTGCTCTCCACGGCGCTCGCCTACCTGCTCTACTTCCGCATCCTGGCCTCGGCCGGCGCGGTCAACCTGCTGCTGGTGACCTTCCTGATCCCGGTGAGCGCCATCGTGCTCGGCGCGCTGGTCCTCGGGGAGCGCCTCGACGCCGCCCAACTCGGCGGCATGGCCGTGATCGCGCTCGGCCTGGCGCTGGTCGACGGCCGCCTCGCGGCGGGCCTGGCGCGAGGCCTCAGGGCCGCGGGTCCCGCGGGCGGTCCACGGAGCTAGGGTCCGGCCCTTCGCTGGCGCGCAGGGCCTGGAGCCGACGCTGGTATTCCTCGGGCTCGATCTCGCCACGCTCGAGGCGCTCGCGCAGCAGCCGGGCGAGGGTCGCGGCATCAACGGGGTTGCGGCTGCGGCCCCTGGCCCAGGCGATCGCCAGGGCGATGCCGCCGATGGCCGAGGCCCAGAAGGCGATCATGGCCCAGACGCCGAAGTTGGACACCGCTCGGGGGCTCAGCGCGGGGGCCGGTAGCTCGCACAGGCGGTGCCGGACTCCCAGATCTGCACCTCGACCACGGGTAGCCCCATGGCGGCGACCTTCTCCAGGATCAGGCGGGCGATGTTCTCGGCGGTCGGGTTGAGGTCCATGACGTAGACGCGCTCGCCGGCCTCGCGCATGCGCGGCAGGAAGGGGTCGTCGCGGCGCAGCAGCATGGTGTGGTCGAGCTCGGCATCGATGAAGCTGCGCGCCGCGCGATCGACCTCCGCGAAGTCGCAGACCATGCCCATGCCGTCGAGTTCATCGCTCTCGAGCACGACCACGGCGCGGGCATTGTGCCCGTGCAGGTGCTTGCACTTGCCGGCGTGCTCGAGCAGCCGGTGCCCGTAGCAGAACTCGATTTCCTTGCAGACGCGGAACATGGCATCAGGCTCGCGGCCCGCGGTCGCCGGGCCCGCTCTATTGTCCACCATCGCGGCGGCCGGCGCCTACGTCGGGCGCGTCCCGGAGCCCGTCCCGGCCTCATGGAAGCCCGGCGGGAAACGCCCGGCGACGATGTAGGCGAAGGCGATGACCTCGGCGACGGCGTAGTAGAGCGCGGCTGGGATCTCCTCGCCGAGCGGCACCCGGCGCAGCAGCTCGACCAGCTCGGGACTGTCGCGCAGCGGCACGCCGTGCTCGCGGGCGATCTCGATGATGCGGCGTGCGACCTCGCCCTCGCCCTTGGCAGTGACCCGCGGCGCCGATTCGCCGTCGTACTCCAGCGCGACCGCAGTACGCGGCTCGGTGGGCCCGCTCATGCCTGCTCGCTCAAGAGCGGCGCATCGCCGCCGGGCGCGCGGGTCACGCTGGGTGCGCCGACCTTGCACGCCAGGGTGCCCACGCTCAACCCGCCCAGCTCCAGGCGCCCGCGCAGCTCCTCCAGGCGCGCGTCCATGAGCTTCGCCGTGGCCTCGCGCTCGGCCCACAGCGTGGTGCTGATCTGCTGCCCGTGCAGGGTGAGCTGCGCGCGCATCGGCCCGAGCTCCTCCAGGTCCAGGGCGATGCTGACGCTCCAGAATTCCTCCTCCTGCTGACCGCGGCGGTGACGCTCGATGCGCAGGTGCAGCACATCGGCGTGCTCGCCGTCGCGCAGCGGCACCTCGAGCACCCAGGTCTGGGTCGGCCCATCCTCGACCGGCAGGGACGCGGTCTGGCTGACCAGGATGCGCGCCAGCGCGCCCTCGAGCTGCTGGGTCAGCTCCGCGACCAGGCGGGCCAGCGGGGCGCCCTCCTGCGCCAGCGCGCTCAGCGAGGCCGCCAGCCGTGGCTGAGGCAGGGGGAACTGGCCGCGCAGCGGCGGAGGCGTCTCGGGATCCGCGCCCGCGCCGAGCGTGCCCGGCTGCGAGGGCTGGGTCGGTGTCTGCCGGGGGGCGGCGGCGAGCAGGTTCGCGAGCAGGCGCAGTAGGGCGATCTTGAAATCGCCCGCCGCCGGCGGCCGGTCCGCCTGGCTCGGCGGGGCGGCATCCTTGGCGGGTGGCGCCAGTGCCTGCCCCATGCGCGCCTCGGCGAAGATGCCGCTGTTGCGAACCGCGCCCTGCAGCCCGGGCGTGGTCGCGGCCGTGCGCGCCGCGGGCAGCTGGCGGACGATCTCGCGCGCCGCGCGCTGGATCTCCTCGGGCAGCAGGCTGCCGCCGCTGTTACGGCCGGACGGGCGCGCGAGCTCCGCCAGGTTGGCGAGCAGACGGGTCATCGGCTGCTGGCGCGGCAGCGCGGCACGCAGGGCCGCGTCGACGGTCGCCATGGGTGCCGGCGGCGGGAGCAGGCGCAACAGCGGGCGCTCTCCGGTGCGCGCGACCCGCAGCTGCAGCTCCTGGCCCAGCTCGAGGGCGATGCGGGTCTGCACCGGCACGGTGTCGCGGCCGACGCGCAGCGTCGCCTGGCCGTTCTGGGTCGGCGCCAGCACGCGCGCGGCAAGCACCTGGCCCGTGCGCCAGGCGCGGATCGCGCCGACGGCGGTGTCGGGGTTGCGCATGGCGGGGTCGACGAACGGGGGACGCAGTTCCATCGTCAGGAGGGCCTTCGAGGATCAGGATTGCGGCGCTCAAGCCGAGTATAACAATGGGGGCGTCGCGATCGGCGGGCAGGTTTCACGGTCCGTGAGCGATTGCTATGCTGCCGGTGACCCGCCGGTTACCCGGTTGGCGGGCCGCGCCGGACCAGGCGCGGCGGAGAGCAGGCCGGATGGAAGGGAAGAAGGTCAGTCAACTCTGGTACGTGCGGCGCGGCAACGCGGTCAAGGGCCCGTTCACGCTCGGCCTGGTGCGCCGTTACGCGCTGCTGGGCCGAATATTGGACAACGATCAGCTCAGCCCCGACAGGGAGCAGTGGAAGGCGCTGGCCGGTTGGCCCGAGCTGATCCCGGAAGAGATCAAGCACCTCGATACGCCCGAGGACCTGCAGCGGCTCGAGCTCGCGCGTCGCCGCGAGGACGAGCGCCTGCACCCGGATCGGCGCCAGGATCGCTCGCCCGCGCAGCCCGAGCAAGAGCAGCGCCATGGCGGCGACCGGCGCGCCAGCGAGGGGGCCGAGACCCTGGGTCACCGGCACGCGGTGGCCGAGTTCATGGGCGAGCTGCGCGAGCAGCGCCCGCGCTATCGCACCCAGATGGTGATCACCGCGGTGCTGGTGGTGGGAGTCGTGGCCGCCTACCTGCTCGCACCCGGCACGCGCGAGCCGACCGACCTGCGCCAGTGCGACGCGCCGCCGCGGGCGGGCATCAACTGGAGCACCTGTAAGCTGGGCGGCCTCAGCGCGGTCGGCGCGACGCTGGAGGGAGCCCAGGCGCGCAACGTCGATCTCACCGCGGCCAACCTGAGCCGGGGCCGGCTGCGCGGCAGCGACCTGTCCTACGCGGTGCTCGACGCCGCCGATCTCTCGGGCGCCGATCTCAGCCAGAGCACG
>JBFKOE010000089.1:0-7693 GCA_041629015.1 Gammaproteobacteria bacterium | reverse complement strand
GCGGGCTTGCGCGCCCGGACGCGCCGGTTTAGCTTCGCCCCCGGCACCGGCCGCTGACCGCCGGCCCGAGGGGAGGAGATGGCGGACGCAGCACCCGCTCTGGAGCGCTTCCTCGCCAGCGTGGAACTCAAGGCCTACCGGATCGCCGAGCTCGGGACGGGGCATCGCGAGGATGCGCTGGAGCTGGTGCAGGAGTCGATGTTCGCACTGGTCCGCCGCTACGCGGACCGCCCGGAGCAGGACTGGAAGCCGCTGTTCTACCGCATCCTCGAGAACCGGATCCGCGACTGGCACCGGCGCCGCAAGGTGCGCGATCTCTGGCAGGGCTGGATCGGGCGTCGCGACGCGGACGGCGAGGCGGATGACCCGGTGCAGGCGCTGCCCGATCCCCGCGGGGGCGGGCCGGAGCGCGAAACGGCCACGCGGCAGCAGACCGAGCGCATGCTGTGTGCGCTGGGCCGGCTGCCGCGCCGCCAGCAGCAGAGCTTCCTGCTCCGCGCCTGGGAGGGCCTGGACACAGCGCAGACGGCGCGGGCCATGGGCTGCGCCGAGGGCAGCGTGAAGACCCATTACGCGCGCGCGCTGCAGGCGCTGCGCGGCGCGCTCGGGGAGGAGGAGCCATGAGCGGCGAAGAGCAACGGCGAATCGAGGAGCAGGCCCGCGAGGCGCTCGATCGCAGCGTCGAGACACTGCCGCCCGGCGTGCGCGCCCGCCTTGCCGAGGCACGGCGCGAGGCCATCGCCGGGCGCGGGCGAGCTGCGCCGCGGGGCTGGCTGCTGCCCGCCGGCGGCCTGGCCGCCGCGGCGCTGGCCGCCGCGCTGTGGATCGCCCTGCCGGGCGCCGGCATCCCCGGCGGCATTGAGGGCGATTTCGAGCTGCTGCTCTCCGAGGACAGCCTCGACCTGGTCGAGAACCTGGATTTCTACCTGTGGCTGGAGGAGGAGGGCCCGCATGCGGGCTGAGCCCCTGCTCGCCCTGCTCCTGCTGACCGCTGCGGCGCAGGCGGCGCAGGACGACCCCGACGCCGCGCCCGAGCTCGAGCTGCTGGAGTTCATCGCCAGCTTCGAGACCGAGGACGGCCAGTGGCAGGACCCGCTGGAACTGGACGTGACGGAGTTGCAGGACGCGGGCGACCCCGCGGACGAGGTCAAGCGATGAGCACACGTGCACTGCTGATCGCGCTGGTGGCGGGGCTCGCCGTGCTCGGCGCCCCGGCCGCCCGCGCGCTGGACTGGAACGGCCTGAGCGACGACGAGCGCCGGGTGCTGGCGCCCTTCGCCGAGCGCTGGGAGCAGCTCGACGAAGCCCGCCAGGAACAACTGCGCCGGGGCGCGGCGCGCTGGCTCAGCCTGGGACCCGATGAGCGGCGCCTGATGCGCCAGCGCTTCCAGCGCTGGAAGGCCCTGCCACCGGAGCGGCGCGAGCAGATCCGACGGCGCTTCGAGCGCTTCCAGTCGCTCAGCCCCGCCGAGCGCGCGCAGGTGCGCGAGCGCTATCGCTGGTTTCGCTCCTTGCCGCCCGATCGGCGCCAGGAGCTGCGCCACCGCTGGGAGAACGCCAGCCCGGCGCAGCGCAGAGAGTTCCTGCGCCGGCGCCAGGCCCGCGAGCACTGGCGCCGCCAGCAGCGCGACCGCTAGGCCGGCGGCCGCGCGGGCGCGGCGCCCAGGCCCGCCAGCGGCCGATACTGCAGGCCGTAGAACATCTGCAGATAGCGACGGGTCTCGTCGCGCCCCAGGTCGGTGACGTACTTCCAGAAGCCGTACACGCGCGACAGCGTCATCAGGCGCTCGGCGTAGAGCTGCCAGGTGTAGCGCGCGCGCACCCGGTCGATGGCACCGCCGGCGATGCGCTCCCAGTAGCCGGGGTCGTCCGCGCAGCGCTCGAAGAAGGTGGCCAGGATGTCGGCGGCGACCGCGCCGTGGTTGGGGTCGATGTGGAAGCCCGACACGCCGTCCTCGATGATCTCCAGCGGACCCCCGTAGCGGGTGGCGAAGGTGGGCAGGCCGGAGGTCATGGCCTCGATCACCGTGAGACCGAAGGCCTCGAACAGGGCCGGCTGCACGAAGGCGCCGCGGCGGTCGGCAACGTAGCGGTAGAGCTCGCCGGCGAGGTTCTTCTCCAGGTGCACGCCGAGCCAGCGCAGCTGACCGTCGAGCGCGAACAGGTCCATGAGCTCGTGCATGCGCCCGATCTGGGCGCGCTCCTCCTCGTCGGAGGAGGCGGAGGGGTCGACGTGCCCGGCGATCACCAGGAGGTTCGCCCGCTGGCGCAAGCGATCGCTGGCGCCATACCACTCCACCAAGCCGGTGATGTTCTTGATCTTGTCGAGGCGCGCCATGGTGAAGATCAGCGGCTTGTCGCGATCGACGAACTCGCCCCGCGCCTGAGGCAGCGCCGGCTGGTACAGCAGGCGCTCAATCTCCTCGTGCACGCCGCCGAGGCGGCGGCCGGACTCGGTGTAGGGGAAGTAGACGTTGGGGTCCGCACCGGGCGAGACGATGTTGAACTTGGGATCGAACAGGTCAATGCCGTTCACCACCCGGTACAGCCCGGGCATGGTGAAGGCGGAGTAGCTCTCGTACTGGCCGACGTTCTCCTCGCGCCCGGCGATCTCCTGGTAGGTGCTGGTGATGATGAAGTCGGCCGCGTTCATGGCGATCAGATCGGCGGTGAACTGGCAGGCGAAATGATAGTGCTCCTCGTTGTCGCGCCAGTAAAGATCGGAGTAGAGGTACTTGGTCTTCTCCAGGGCGTGGGCGATGGTGCACTGGGTGACCTTGAGACGCTGGGAGAGCAGCGTCGCGACCAGGTTGCCGTCCGAGTAGTTGCCGATGATGAGATCGGGCCGGCCGCCGAGCTCGGCGAGCAGCTCGGTCTCGACGTCGGCCGCGTAGCGCTCCAGGTGCGGCCAGATGTGAAAGCGCGAGATCCAGTGTGGCAGCACTTCGCCGGCGGCGTTGCGAAACGGCACCCGCAGGATCTGCGCGCCCTGGGTCCCCAGGATCGGCTCGAGGCGCTGGTCGCAGGTGGTGTGGCCGGCCTCGGGGATCAGGCGCGTGATCACCAGGATGCGCGGCTCGATGTCGAGGCCCTGCTCGTGCACGCGCCGGCGCATCTCCTGCTCCAGGGCGCGCACCTGGTCGAGGATGTAGACCACCTGGCCGCCGGTGTCGGGAAGGCCGAGGACCTTGGACTGGCCGAAGTAACCATGCGGCGACAAGATGGCGATGGAGAAGATCATCGGGATGCGGCTGAGGAAACGCTCGAAGGCGACCGGCTCGGGCGCCTCGAGGATCTCGCTCAGCAGCCGCAGCATCTCGCGCATGCCGGCGACGTCCCTGCCCCAGCCGGGCTCAAAGCCCAGCCGCTGCAGATGACTCCCCACCTCGGCCCAGCCCTCATCGGGCGCGCGCTTACGCAGGTAGTGCTCGGCATCGCGCACCGCGCGTCGCAGGCCTTCGACGTCCTTGACCCGCTCGTTGAGCATCAGCTGCGTGCCACGCACCTGGTGAACGCGCAGGAACTCCAGCAGCTGCCGATCCCCCTTGCCGAGCTCCTGGAACAGCTGGCTGGAGAGGCGGCGGTTCAGGAACTCGACCCCGCGACCGATGGAGCGCGACTCCAGGAGCTTGGGGAACTCGCGGTTGAAGGGGGCGAGGTCGAGCTCCAGCACCCAGTCGCCGTCGTGCTCGCTGCCGTTGACCATGCGCTCCTTGAACTTGAGGAAGCCCTCGACGCTGATCGGCTCGGCCGTCGCGCTCTCGAGGTGGAAGCGCAGGTACTGCCAGCGCGCCACCGAGGGTCGCACCGCGATGCACAGCCAGGGGTCGTCGGCCACCGCCTCCTGGGCGGTGCCGATCAGCTCGCCGAGCGGCGACTCGAGCAGCTCGGTGCACTGCTCGCGCCCGCAGAAGGCGGCGAACTCGTCCCACAGGTCCGAGCGCAGCAGCAGCGGTCGGCCCAGGCCGAGATAGTGCCGCAGCAGGGTGTAGAGCCGGTCGCGATTGGCGTCGAGAAACTCGTTCAGGCGATCGATCACACGGCCTCCTCATGGTGTTCGGTCTGACCTGGGCCCGCACGCAGCGCCTCGAGGAAGCGGTAGTGGCGAAGGCCCTCCAGGATGCCCCAGGCGTATTCCCCGGCGGCGAAGTGGACGCGCGGCTGGCCGCGCAGCGATTCGAGCTCGTCGCTGTAGTTACCCACCACCACGCCGAGCATCTCGCCGCGCAGCATCTCCTCGTCGTTGCCCGAATCGCCGGCGACCAGGATGCGGTCGGGGGGAAGGTCCCACTTCATCGAAAGATAGCGCAGCGCCAGGCCCTTGGATGCGCGCACCGGCAACAGGTCGAGGTAGGCCTGGTGGGAGAAGATCACGTTCGCGCGCAGATCCAGGCGCCGCAGATGGCGGACGATGTCGGGCGGCGGCGGCATGACCGCCGGGTCGACGTCGTAGCTAATCTTGTGCCGCCGCTGCTCGCTCTTGGACTGCATCTTCAGGCCCGGGATATCGCGCATCGCCTCGACCAACGCGTCGCGATCCCAGCGGTGATCGATGTGATCGAGCCAGCCCGGGTCCTCGGCCATGGAGTTGCCGTAGAAGATCGCGCTGCCGACCGAAGTGATCAGGATGTCCGGCGTCGGCACCCGCCAGTCCTGGAGTATCCGCCGCGCGCTCTCCAGGCGCCGGCCGGTGGCGATCGCGAAACCGACCCCGTCGCCAGCCGAGCGCAGCTCAGCGAGCAGCGCGTGCAGGCCGTCGAAATCGCCGAGCAGGGTGTTGTCAATGTCGCATACCAGCAGCCGACCGAGCTCGGGCAGGCGGCTGCGCTTGGGCGCGCGCCCGCGCGCCCCGGGCCGGCGAGCGGTCGCCTTGAGCATGATCTTGAGGTAGCCCTCGACGTGGCCGTCCCAGGTGTAGTGGCGTTGCGCGCCACGCAGGCCGTTGCGCGCCCAGCGCCGCCAGCGCCCGCGATCGGCGAGCGCCTCCGCGAGCAGCGCGCCCAGGGCGCGGCTGTCGAGCGGATCGAACAGTCGGCCGTTGCGGCAGTGCTCGAGGATGTCGCGCGGGCCGCCATCGTTGGTCGCAAGCACCGGCACGCCGCTGGCAGCGGCCTCGATCAAGGTCAGCCCGAAGGGCTCGGTCAGCGCCGGATTGACGAACACGCCGTGCGTGCGCGCCGCGAGCCGGTAGAGCACGGGCACATCGTCGGGCTGGTGCTGGCGCGGATAGGCCACGTGACCGTAGAGATCGTGGCGGTCGATCGCCAGCAGCAGCTCCGTGAGCACCTGGCGGGCGCCGCGGTCCATCTCCTCGATGTCGTCGCGATTGCCGGCGACGATCACCAGGTTGGCCTTGTCGCGCAGCCCCGGCTGTTCAGCGTAGGCCTTGACCAGCGTGGCGATGTTCTTGCGCTCGTCGGGGCGCGAGAGGGCGAGGATCATGGGCCGGCGCGGATCGCGCAGGAAGCGCGCGAGTTCGAGGTAGATCGGCGGCTGGCGGAAGGCGCGGCGCGGCGGCCGGAACCGCGCCAGCTCCAGTCCGGGCGGTATCACCTGCATGCGCTTGCGGTGGTAGTTCTCGTACTGGGCGTACTGCTCGTCGACCTCCTGCTGGGTGCTCGCGACCACCAGCATCGCCTCGCCCAGCGCCAGCTCCTCGGCCTCGATGCGCGCGCCGATGTGGTAGCGCGACTCGATGGTCTCGTCGTCCAGCCCCTTGGCACGCAGGCGCTCGCGCTTCACCCGCCCGAGGCTGTGGCCGGTGTGGACCAGCGGCACGCCGAGGATGTGGGCCATGCGCGCCCCCACGTAGCCGGCATCCGCGTAGTGACTGTGAATCCAGTCCGGCGTGCGCCCCAGCGCGGAGAGGTACTGGATCGCCTGGTCGGCGAAGCTGTCGAGGTGCGGCCAGAGCGCTTCCTTGCGCAGGTAGCGCCGCGGCCCGCAGGGCAGGCGCACGATGCTCACCCCCGGCGCGAGCTCCTCGCGCGGCTCGGCATAGGCCGCATCCACGCGCCCATCAAATACCTGGCGGGTGAGAAGATCGACGCGCTCGATGCGCTCGTCCTCGCCCAGCGCCCGCGCCAGCTCCACCACGTACTTGACCTGCCCGCCGGTATCGGCGTCGCGGCCGAGCTCCATGTCGGTGCCGCGCACCAGGCCGTGCACGCTGATCAGCACGACGTACTTGCCCGGCGTCGGCTCTAGCGGTTCCATTCCTCGGTAAACCTCCGGTAGAAATCGGCATCGTCCGGCACCGCCCCGCGCAACCTGCAAATCGCGGCGGCGAAGCGGTTCGCGCGCTCCAGCACCCGCTCCAGGTCCCAGCCGCGCAGCAGACCCAGGATGCTCACGGCGCTGAAGCCGTCCCCGGCCCCCACAGTGTCGAGCACGTTGTCGATCTCGATGGGCTCGGCCTCGACGACACCGTCGGCGGTCACGGCCAGGGCGCCGTCGGCCCCGCAGGTCACGATCACGACCTCCAGTTTGTGGCGCTCGCGCAGGCGCGCCGCGTCGGCCGCCAGCGCGCGTGCAGAATCGCTTGCCGAGCGCACCAGGGTACGCAGCTCATCGTCGTTGATCTTCAGCCAGCGACCGCCGGCGAGCAGGCGCTCGACGCCGGCGGCGTCCCACCAGGGCGGGCGCAGATTGACGTCGATGAAGGCCGGCGCGCCGAGATGGCGCAGGCGCGCCAGGGCCGCGGCGCTCACCGCGTGCCGCGCCGCGAGGCTGCCGTGGTAGAGCAGCGCGATGCGTTCACCGCCCAGGTCGACCGCGGCATCCTCGTCGATGAAGTCGTAGGCCTGCTCGGGCAGGATCTCGAAGCGCGGCTGGGCGCCCTCGAGCGTCACCCGAACCGTGCCGGTGGGGTGGTGCGGATCGAGCTGCAGGCGCGAGTCGTCGAGTTCGGCCGCGCGCATGCGGGCGCGAACCTGGGTGCCGAGCGCATCGGAACCCACGCGGCTGACCAGCAGCGGATCGAGGCCGAGGGCGCGCAGGTGCCAGGTCACGTTGAAGGGGGCGCCGCCCAGCACGGTGGCGCCGTCGTCGAAGCGGTCGAACAAGACCTCGCCGAAGACCAAGGGCCGGGCAGCGGGCGCGCTGGCGACCTTGCTCATCGTGGCGCCGGTCGTGGTCTGATCAGCTGGGTCTCGGCATGGCGGCCCACTCCCCCGTGCGCCCTGTCGAACATAGATCTTTCCCTTGTCTCGATGTCATCGCGGTGCGGCGCGGCCGCCGACGCGCGCCGCGATCCGAACAGCCTGCCTGACGAATCCGGAGTGGTGCCGCAATGCGGCCTGCCCGCCAACCGGCGGCGATGCGGGCGCGGGCGTCGCGCGGAGGGATGGTGATTGCGCGCCACGCCAGTGTCGTGGCGAACACCTTAGCATCCGGGCGCGGCGGGAACCAAACCGAAGGATGCTCTCCCCGGTCGAGCGCGCCCTGTGCCACTCAGCCGATGCTGCCCAGCCAGGGCATGACCTCGAGCAACCAGAAGGCGAACACGCTGAGATAGCCGGTAATCATGGCGATGCCCATCGCGATCAGGAGAATTCCGGCGATGCGGTGCAGCCACGGCCCGGCGCGGCGGACCTTGCGCAGGTGATGCAGGAACCAGTCGGTGAACAGCGCGGCGAGGATGAAGGGAATGCCGAGCCCGACCGAGTAGATCGCGAGCAGCGCCACGCCGGCG
>JBFKOE010000088.1:0-7734 GCA_041629015.1 Gammaproteobacteria bacterium | reverse complement strand
CCGCCCCGAGCAGAAGACCGATCCCCGCTACCTGCGCGGCGCCGAGTTCATCGATGCCGATCACCCCGCGATCCGCACCTACGCCGCCGAGCATGCCGGGCCAGGCACCGACCCCGCGGAGCGCGCCATCGCCCTCTACTACGCGGTGCGCGACGGCATCACCTACGATCCGTACTACGTGGGGCGAGCGCCGCGCTACTTCCGCGCCAGCGACTGCCTGGCCGCCGGCCGCGGCTTCTGCATTCCCAAGGCCGCCCTGCTCGCCGCCGCGGCGCGCGCGCTGGGGATCCCCGCCCGGGTCGGCTTCGCGGATGTACGCAACCACCTCAGCACGCCCAAGCTCACCGAGTTGGTCGGCGGCAATGTCTACGCCTGGCACAGCTACACCGAGCTTCACCTCCGCGGCCGCTGGGTAAAGGCCACGCCGGCGTTCAACCTCGAGCTGTGCCAGCGCTTCGGCGTGCATGCGCTGGAGTTCGACGGCCGCGCGGACTCGCTGCTCCAGGAGTACGACACCGGTGGCCGCCGGCACATGGAGTACCTGCGAGAGCGCGGCCATTTCCCCGACGTGCCCTACGCCGAGATCATCGATTGTTTCGAGCGCGAGCACCCGCGTTGGTTGCACAATCGCCAGCAGCCACCGCACGACCGCTTCAGCCCGGACCCGTCCTGAGCGCGACCGGGGGCCCGATCGCGGCGCGGAGACACTATACTGGCAGGTGTGCATGGGCTGGCAAGTAGCCGCGTGCCCGAGGTTTCCAGCCTCGAAGAAACGGCCGAATGCGAAGAATCTCCGTCATCCTTCTCGTCAGCCTGCTGCTCGGCGCGACCGCCCTGGCGCAGTCGGTCAATCGAATACGCTACGAGGGCTCCTCGACCGTCGGCAAGTTCATCGCCGACTCCAGCGCCCAGTACGGCAAGGCCCTGTTCAACGTCAGCACGCTTTCGGAGAGCGCCGGGGGCGAGGAGTGCCTGATTGCGCGGCGCTGCGATCTGGGCGGCGTCGCCCGCGAGATCGACCCCCAGTTCGCGGGGCGTGGTCTGGTCGCGACCCTGATCGGCCACGACGTGATCGCGGCAATCGTCGCCGCGGACAACCCGGTCGGGGCGATCAGCATGGATCAGCTGCGCGGCATCTTTTCCGGTCGCATCCGCAACTGGTCCGAGCTCGGCGGGCCGGATCTGGCGATCAAGACCTATGTCACCAACCCCCGCTCGGCCACCCATCACGTGTTTCGCCGGGCGGTGCTCGGCGAGGGCCCCTACGAGGGCACGACCACGGTGCGGTTCGACGCGCGCATGATCCAGCAGGTGGCCGGCGAGCGCGGGGCCATCGGCCAGATCAGCGTCTCCTTTCTCTCCGGCATCTCGGCGGTGACGGCCATCGCCATCGATGCTCAGCGCCCCAGCCTGCGGAACCCCGACTACCCCATCGCCCGTCCGCTCTACCTGGTGACCGCCGGCGCGCCGAGCGGGGTGGTCCGCGACTACATCGAGTGGGTCCTTGGCGAGGAAGGCCAGTCGATCCTGCGGCGCCGTTTCCGGGGCGCGCGCGCGGCCGGCGCGACGAGATAAGGGACGCCTTGACCCGACACCAGAACTTCCGACTACAAGTCTGCAGGAGACGAGAATGAGATCTCTCCATTGGCCGCGCGCGCGCATGCTGATTTCGCTGATCGTCGCGCTCGGCCTGCTCGGCGTCGCGCCGGGCGCCCGAGCCGAACACGAGGAGGACCACCGCTACCTGATTACCGGCACCGTGCTCGGCGCCGACAAGTCGCCGGTGGTCGCCAAGACGGTGGTGGTCACTCGGCGCGGCGAGATACTCGGCGCCGCGACCACCGACAGCGACGGCTATTACCGCATTCGGCTCCACCTTCACGATGCCGATCTGGGCAGCAAGCTGCGCGTGACCGCCGGCGATGCTGTCGCCGAGATCACCGTGACACTGACGCCGGGTGACCAGCAGACGCAGCGCATTCACAAGCTCGACTTCACGGGCAAGGAATTCACGGAGCAGGCCGGCGCCCGCGCCGGCATAGGGATTCCGCCGGCGCTGATCTACATCGGCGGCATCATCGGCGTGGTGTTGCTTGCGGGGTGGCTGTCAAATCGGAGCCGTAAGCGGCGCCGGGCCACGGCCGTCGCGGCGCGCCAAACGGCCAAGCGCTGAGCGGTTCTGGCGTCGGGAAAGCCGCCGCCACGCGCAGCGGCGCAGGCGGGGGTGGTGCCCGGGGCCGGGGTCGAACCGGCACGGCCAAGGCCGGGGGATTTTAAGTCCCCTGCGTCTACCAATTCCGCCACCCGGGCAGGGAGCAGGCACCCGGGATTGTAACTTCGCGGGATGGCGGGTCAGAAACGCAGGGATGAATAAGTGGAGGCTGGGGTCGGAATCGAACCGGCGTAGACGGCTTTGCAGGCCGCTGCATAACCACTCTGCCACCCAGCCTTCGCGGTCCCCGTGTGCGCTGACGAACCGTGCGGGGGATGCACGGCGAGGGCCACTAATGGCGCGCCTAGGGTACTGTTTTTACAGACCTTTTTCGTCCGAAACCGGGCGCCCCGGCGCGAAGGGCGAAACTATACCAGCCGCCTCAACCCAAATCAATTTCGCCTGCCGCGCGGGCCCGAGGCATGCGGCGACCCGCACCAGGCCTGAAACGCAGACAGCGGCCGATGGCCGCTGTCTCGAGGATGACCGGATTGGAGCGGGAAACGAGACTCGAACTCGCGACCCCAACCTTGGCAAGGTTGTGCTCTACCAACTGAGCTATTCCCGCCCGGGAAAGGCCGCCTATTCTAACCCCGGTCGGGGACCTGTCAAGCAAGCCCGGGCCGGCGCGCGACGCGCGAATTAATCCCGCTCTCCGGTAAGCGCGGGCCACGCCGCGCGCGCGTAGAGCACCATCGACCACAGGGTCAGAAAGGCCGCCACGTACAGGCCGATCACGCCGATCTCGTAGACCGGGAAATCGCCCAGCGGCTCGCGGTAGATCAGGAACAGCAACGCGATCATCTGAAAGGTCGTCTTGATCTTGCCGATCACCGAGACCGCGACCATGGTGCGCTCGCCGATCCCGGCCATCCACTCGCGCAGCGCCGAGACTGCGATCTCGCGTCCGATGATGACCATCGCCGGGACCACCAGCAGCGCTCTTTGGTCGGCCTGCACCAGCACCACCAGGGCGACGGCGACCATCATCTTGTCCGCGACCGGGTCGAGGAAGGCGCCGAAGGGCGAAGTCTGACCCAGGCGGCGTGCCAGGTATCCGTCCAACCAGTCGGTAACGGCCGCCAGACCGAAGATCAGCGCACAAACCAGGTTGGCGCCGCGGAAGGGCAGATAGAACACCACGACAAAGATCGGGATCAACCCGATGCGCAGCAGGGTGAGCACGTTGGGTGCGGTTAACGGTAGGCCCATCGCCGCTGGTCCCTTCCGGTAGTGCCCGGCTCGCGCATCATCGATCGTCGACGTGAAAGGCATCGAAGATGCGTTGCGCCAGCTCGCGGCTCACGCCCTTGACCCGCGCCAGATCCTCGACACCGGCCCGGCTGACCTCGCGCAGACCGCCAAACTGGCGCAGCAGCATCTGCCTACGCTTGGGACCGAGCCCACGGACCTCCTCCAGCGGTGAACTGCTGCGTGCGCGCGCGCGCCGGCCGCGGTGCCCGGCAATCGCGAAGCGGTGCGCCTCGTCGCGAATCTGCTGCACCAGGAGCAGGGCGGGTGAGTCGGCAGGCAGTATAGTGGCGCTCTTGGAGGGGAACAAGAACAGGCGCTCGCTGCCCGGCTTGCGCCCTTCGCCCTTGGCCACGCCGACCAGGCTCAGCCCGTCGATCTGCAATTCCTGCAACGCCGCGGCCGCCGCCGCGAGCTGGCCCTTGCCGCCGTCGATGAACAGGACATCGGGAAGCTTCCCCTCCTCGCGCTTGACGCGCGTGTAGCGTCGCGTCACCGCCTGGGTGAGCGCGGCGTAATCGTCGCCCGGCTCGACATCCTTGATGTTGAAGCGCCGGTAATCCGATTTGAGCGGACCCTCGTCGGTGAACACCACGCACGAGGCCACGGTTGCCTCGCCCATGGTGTGGCTCACGTCGAAGCATTCGAGCCGCTGCGCCGACTGCTCCAGTCCGAGCGCGTCCTGCAGGTTCTCGAGACGGGTCCGATACGCGCTGCGGCTCGCCAGCCGCTCGCGCAGAGCCTGACCCGCATTGGTCAGCGCCAGCTGCACCCAGCGGCTGCGCTCGCCGCGGCGCGGCACGCTGAGCCGGGTCGGCGCGCCGCGCTCCTCGCCAAGCACCTTCTCCAGCAGTTCCCGCTGCGCGACCGGATGGCTGAGCAGAATCAGCTCGGGCACGCTGCGGCCCGGGTAGTGCTGGCTCAGGAATCCCTCCAGCACCTCCCCCTCCGCGGCGCCGTCCGGCACCTTGGGAAAGAAGCTGCGATTGCCGAGCACCCGGCCCTGGCGGATGAAGAGCAGCTGGATGCCGAAATGACCCTCGCTGCCCGCGCACGCGATCACATCGACGTCGCCCGCGTCGCCGCTGACGTACTGGCGCTCCTGCACCCGTCGCAGCGCCGCGATCTGATCGCGCAGGCGCGCGGCCTCCTCGAATTGCAGCTCACGCGAAGCGCGCTCCATGCGCTCGACCAGCTCCTCGATGACCTGCGCGTTGCGCCCCTCGAGCACCAGCTCGGTGAGACGCACGTCGCGCGCGTAACCCTCGGTGCCGATCAGCCCGACGCAGGGACCGGAGCAGCGCTTGATCTGGTACTGCAGGCACGGACGCGAGCGATTGCGGAAGAACACGTCCTCGCACTGGCGCACGCCAAAGAGCTTCTGCAGCAGATTCAGACTTTCGCGGACCGAGCCCGCGTTGGGATAGGGCCCGAAGTAGCGGCCGCGGGCGCGGCGCGGGCCGCGATGAAAGCCGAGCCGCGGGTAGTCCTGGTGGGTGGAGAGGTGGATGTAGGGATAACTCTTGTCGTCGCGCAGGAGCACGTTGTATCGAGGCCGATAGGCCTTGATGAGATTGTTCTCAAGGATGAGCGCCTCGGCTTCCGTGTTGGTCACCGTGACCTCGACGCCGCGGATCTGCGCCACCATTGCCCGCGTCTTGGCGTTGGTGACACTGCGGCCGAAATAGCTGCTCACCCGTCGGCGCAGATTACCCGCCTTGCCGACGTACAGAACCTCGCCGTCGTGACCGACCATGCGGTAGACACCCGGCCTGCTGGTGAGCGTGCGCAGGAAGTCCTTGGCGTCGAAACGCTCCGCGGAGTTGCGCGGGTCGGCGCTCACGCGCCCAGCTCGGCGATGCGGGCGAAGACGGCGCGAAACATCTCCTCGGTCAGCCGCCTGGTCTGGGTGTTGTAGCGGCTGCAGTGGTAGGAGTCGAGCAGCCGCCGCCCGCCGGGCAGCGCGTGCTCGGCGCCATGCGCGAAAGGAAAGGCGCTCGCGCGCACGTCGAGTGCACGCAGCACCGCGCGGTGAGCCACCGCTCCCAGGGCGAGGATCACGGCATTCGGGTGTAGCTCCGCGATCTCCGTCTCGAGGAAGGCATTGCAGCGCGCGATCTCCTCACCGCTCGGCTTGTTCTGCGGCGGCAGGCACTTGACCGCATTCGTAATGCGACATCCGCGCAGGGCCAGGCCGTCGCGCCGGTGCTTGGAATGCGGGCGGCTGGCGTACCCGAACTCGTGCAGCACCCGATAGAGCAGGATGCCGGCATGGTCACCGGTGAACGGCCGCCCGGTCGCGTTGGCGCCGTGCATGCCGGGCGCCAGGCCGACGATCAGCAGGCCCGGCGCGGCATCGCCGAACGGGGCCACCGGCCGGCAGTGGTAGCCGGGGTTGGCGCTCTTCACCTCGTCGAGAAACGCGCCCAGCCGGGAGCAGGCACGGCAATCGGGATCGAAGCCGCGCCCGCGCGACGCGACGGAATCGTCGGCGCGGGCGGTGGGTCTGCTCATCGGCTTACGTGGCGGCGATCAGGCCGATCCGGCTCGAGCGGCGCGTCGCGCGCGTCAACCGCCCTCAGACGGGTTGCATGCCGTCGACGATGCCGTGGCGGATCGCCAGGCGAATCAGCTCGACGTCGTTGTCCACGCCCAGCTTTTCGCACAGACGGTAGCGGTAGGTGCTGATGGTCTTGGGGCTCAGGCACAGGCGGTCGGAGATCGCCTGGATGCTCTGCCCCTCGGTGAGCATGAGCAGCACCTGCATCTCACGCTGCGACAGGGTGTCGAACGGCGAGGTCTCGGCGCCCGGCAGCAAGGCCAGCGCGAGTTCCTGCGCCACGTCGGCGCCGATGTAGCGCTGGCCGGAATGGACCGCGCGAATGGCCTTGATCACCTCGTCCGCCGGGCAACCCTTGGTCAGGAACCCTTGGGCGCCGCCCTTCAGCAGCTGCACGGCGTAGGGCTTGTCCCCGTGAACCGTCAGCGCGACAACCCGCGTGCGCGGGCTCGCGCGCAGGACCTTGCGGGTCGCCTCGATGCCGCCGATACCGGGCATGTGGATATCCATCAGCATGACGTCGGGCGTGTGGGCCTGGGCGACCTTGACGGCCTCCTCGCCGCTGCTCGCCTCGGCGACGACCGTCACCCCACGCGCATCCTCCAGAATCCGCCGAATGCCCGTGCGGACCAGTTCGTGGTCGTCCACTAGCACGACATTGATGTTAGCCACGCATTCCCCCTGTCGCTACAGTGCCTTGCGGGATCGGCTGTCGCCCCGTCGTGCTCGACCACCGGGCACCTCTGGCCGCGCTGCGGATCCGCCGGGGCACGACTCCGCGCTGCCCCGAGCGTCAACTAACTTAACCCGCCCGTGGGCGATGGTCCACGCCCCCGCGAAATACCCGTCGTGGGGTCTCACCCACCCGCGCCACCGCCCGGGGTCCGTCGTATCGCCCCGTTCAACCTCGCACAACAACCCGCCTGGCGGAGAGGGTGGGATTACTCGCCGCCGCCGGCGGCTCGCCCCGCTGGGGCCGCCGTCGCTTCGCGCCGACGTTCTTCGCCGCGGCTGCGCCGCGTCTCGTCGAACCCGTCGTGGGTTCTCACCCACCCGCGCCACCGCCCGGGTTCCGTCGTATCGCCCCGTTCAACCTCGCGCAACAACCAGCCTGGCGGAGAGGGTGGGATTCGAACCCACGGAGGGTCGCCCCTCGCTGGTTTTCAAGACCAGTGCTTTCAACCGCTCAGCCACCTCTCCGGCAATGCGACGCGAAAGTTTAGCACAGGCACCAGGGGGTAAATTGTGCCTGCGGCAGCCCCGGGCGCCGGCCTCAATCGGTTGCACTTTCAGCGCCTCGCGGTATGCTCATGAACTTAATTGAGGGGTTGTGGTCCTAAGCTAGCGACCGACTTCGAAAGACACGGTTTATTGAATCGTTTCAGGAGGTTACGCAAATGAATCAGGCTCAGCCGGTTGCTGTACGTACCACCGAGCAGGTACTGGCTAGCAACAAGCTCATCCGCAATACCTACACCCTGCTGTCGCTGACGCTGCTGTTCAGCGCCTTGATGGCCGGGGTATCGATGCTGCTCAGCCTGCCGCCGGTCTTTCACCTGATCAGCTTCGGCGGCTCGATCGTCCTGCTGTGGTTTGTTCTGCCGCGCTTCGCCAACTCGGCGACAGGCATCGGCGTGGTGTTCGCCATCACTGGCCTCATGGGGCTCGGTCTGGGTCCGATCCTGAGCTTCTACGCGGCGCTGCCCAATGG
>JBFKOE010000087.1:0-7743 GCA_041629015.1 Gammaproteobacteria bacterium | reverse complement strand
CGCCTACTCCTCGGCGCTGCTCGACAAGGGTGGCAAGTGGACCGAACAGGATCTCGACGAATTCCTCGCCGATGCCAACAAGTTCGCTCCGGGCTCGACAAAGACCTACAAGGTCGCGGACCCCGAGGAGCGAAAAGAGATCATCGATTACCTGAAGAACCTGCAGTAGCACGGCGCCGCGGCAGGCCCTCGTCGGCCTCTGCCGCGGCTGCCGCTGGGCGCGGCGCGCTCCCTGTTCACGGAGTCCGGTTCAGCCAGGCGACGAGCGCAGGAACAGGTAGTTCCGCCCCCCCAGCGCGCAGGCGATGATGCGCTCGCTGACGTCACCGCAATTCGAGATCCGCATCCCCGCATCGAGCCGCGCGCCCTCGTTGACCCCCATGCGCCGCTTGTCCTGCTTGAGATAGCCGTACATGGTCTCGAAGCGGGCGGCGAAATCCACGCCCTTGTCGGTCAGGTCGGCGAACAGGGCCGCGAATTTGCCGTAGGTCATGGTGGCGCCGCCCAGCCCGATCTCCATCATCTTCTCGACGTAGCGCCGGTAGGCCCGGTCGAGATAGCCGCGCACGGCCGCCGCGTCGCCTGCGGCCGCGGCGAAGCTAGGCAGCCCCATGCGATTGGCCTCGCTCAGGGCCTCGTCGCCGAGGCGCTCGTTGCGCAGGTTACCTACCAGGGCGAAGAGCTGCGGCCCGCAGCGTATGGCCGCCCCCGCGAGCTCGCAGCCGTTCACCGGCGCGGCCGTCTCGGGGGTCGCAATCGAGCGCCGCGCGCTGGCCGCACCGGGCGTGGGCCGCGCGATTGCAGCGGGCGGACGCGCTGCGAGAACCGCTGCAGGCGGCTCGGCGGGCTTCGCTGAGGGGGGCTGGCGCACCACCCGCCTCGGCGCGGGCAGATCGATGCCGACACGCTTGGCCGGGCGCTTAAGGATCAGCGCCTGCACCGTCTCATCGTTGCCGCGAAAATCCACCATGCTCGGCAGTCCCGTGCCTCCGCCGCGCGCCACCACCTCGCAGTACACCTGCTCGTAGTAGGTCTCGGCCGCGAGCATGCAGAAGCTCGCCGCGAGCGCCCCGAGGGGCGAGCACAGCGCGAGGGACAACAGGGCGACCCGGACAGCGCGCTTCAGACCGGCGTTCGACAAGAGGCGAGCGTTCCATGATGAGGGGCGGTCCCCGCAAATGTACCCACACCATCGCGAAAAGTCTCGAAAACGGGCCCTCTCGCGCGCGTCGTTCGCTCCACAGAGCGCTCGGTTCGCCCGGGCTGTCCTTGGCGAACCGCGGCAGGGCCCTCATAATTACCGGCGCGATCGTGGTGCGACCCGCGCCCGGCCCCTACCGCTGCGGCCAAACCTCAATGTCCGTAACCAAATGCATCGATGACTTTCGATTCCGGCTCGGGGGCCGCGAGCGTGTTCCGCTGATGATCGGCGGCATGGGCGTGGACATCTCCACCGCCGACCTGGCCCTGGAGGCGGCGCGCCTCGGCGGCATCGGCCACATCTCCGACGCCATGGTCCCGACCGTGACCGACCGCCGGTTCAAGACGCGCTACGTGGCCACCAAGCTGGCGAAGTACAAGTACAACGTCGGCAACGACGACAAGTCGGTGGCCCAGTTCGATCTCGACGAGTTGGCCGAGGCGCAGCGCATGCACGTGACGCACACCATGGAGCGCAAGCGCGGCGAGGGCATGGTGTTCATCAACATCATGGAAAAGCTGGGCATGAACAATCCCAGCGCGACCTTGCGGGTGCGACTGGCCGCCGCGCTGGACGCCGGCATCGACGGCATATCACTGAGCGCCGGGCTGCACCTGGGCTCGCTGGCGCTGATCCAGGATCACCCGCGCTTCAGGGATGCGCAGATCGGCATCATCGTGTCCTCGGCGCGGGCGCTCAACCTGTTCCTGCGCAAGTCGGCCAGCCTGGATCGGCTACCCGATTTCGTGGTCGTCGAAGGCCCCCTGGCGGGCGGGCACCTGGGCTTCGGCATGGATTGGAGCAAGTACGACCTGCGCACCATCGTCGCCGAGGTGCTGCAGTTTCTGCGCGAGCACGAGCTCGACATCCCGGTGATTCCGGCCGGCGGCGTCTTCACCGGCTCCGACGGCGTGCGATTCCTGGAGATGGGCGCCGCGGCGGTGCAGGTCGCCACCCGCTTCACGATTGCGCAGGAATGCGGGCTGCCCGCGGACGTTAAACAGGAGTACTTCAGGGCCGACGAGGACGACGTGGAGGTCAACGAGATTTCGCCGACCGGATATCCGATGCGAATGCTGAAGAGCTCGCCCGCGATCGGCTCCGGCATCCGGCCGAACTGCGAGCAGTTCGGCTACCTGCTCGATCGCAACGGCCGCTGCACCTACATCGAAGCTTACAACCGGGCGGTGGAGCGGGACCCGGAGCACATCCGGGTGATGGAGAAGACCTGCCTGTGCACCCACATGCGCAAGTTCAACTGCTGGACCTGCGGCCACTACGTCTACCGGCTGAAGGACACCACGCTGCAGTTGCCCGATGGCAGCTACGCGGAGCCGAGCGCGGAGCACGTGTTCCACGACTACCAATTCAGCCGCGACCACGAGATTGCATTACCGGCGGCGGCAATCACACGCTGAAGCGCAGCAGATGCCTGTGACTCAGGGCAGACTGCGTCGAATAGTGACCCTCCCGGGTAGCGCAGCGGCCCGCTAGACCTCCGAACCGAGACGATTCATGGCGCCTTCCCCGCGGCGCCCAAGCGCGAAGCCGCCCCCACGATAACGGCGGCGCAGCCCTTTCCCGGCACAATTCTTGCTTTCATCCAGTGGATAACAGCCACTGGAAGCGGGGGCCGCCCATGTTCTTCACTCTCCATCGGCCGGTACGCGGCCGCAGTCGTCGTCCAGCGTTCATTCGGACCAGGCTCCACCGCTATCGCTCGGCGGCGCTTTCCATCCTGCTCGGAATGGCGCTGGCCGGGCCATCGCTGGCCGCCTTGCACACGGGAGCCGCGGACGACGTCCGCGGCCAAGCCCTCGTTGAGACCTTGCGGAGCCTCGAGCCCGGGCAGTGGGCGGTCGTGCACGCCAGTGGCGAGATTCACCTGCGGGCCGCGGGCGCGGACGGATGGCGCCGGTTCGCGGAGCAGCCGGTCGTCGGCCCCGGGGGGGCGCTGCGCACCGGTGCCAGTGGGCTGGTGCAGCTCGCGCGCATAGACGCCACGATGACCATCACCGCGAACTCCGAACTCGCTTTCGCGACGGAATCCAGGGCCTGGGCAACCCGCATCCTGCAGCGGATCGGCACCATCTTCTTCAAGGTGCAGAAGCGCTCCGACCAGTCCTTCACCGTCGAGACCCCTTATCTCGTGGCGGGGGTCAAGGGCACCGCGTTCAGTGTCGCCGTCGATTCTCGCGGGGCCTCGGTCAGCGTTACCGATGGCGAGGTGTCCGTCTCCGACGGCGGCGGCTCGGGCACCGCGAGCGTAGGGCCCGGACAGTCCGCGAGCGTCGGGGCGGCGCCGGGCGCAACGGTCAGCGTGAGCGACACCAACGGGCCCGTCGGCCCGGCGGCGCCCGGCCGGGCCTTGGGCCTAGGACGCGCCGGCCCGGACGGCAAGTCGCAGGGCGTGGCGGCGGGAGCAGGGCGTGGCGAGGGCAAGGGCCATGGCTCGGGAGCGGGCTCAGCTGGACCCGGCGCGAGCGCCGGCGCTGCTGCGGGCGGTCCAGGCAGTAGCGGCGCCGGTGCGGGCGCTGCCGCCGCAGCAGGGCCCGGCGGCGGCGGTGCTGGCGGCGGCGGTGGTGGTGCCGGCGGCGGTGGTGCCGGCGGTGGTGGTGCCGGCGGTGGTGGTGCCGGCGGTGGTGGTGCCGGCGGTGGTGGTTCCGGTGGCGGTGGTGGTGCGGGCGGCGGTGGTGGTGCTGGCGGCGGTGGTGGTGCTGGCGGCGGCAATGCCGGCGGCGTGGGACACGGAGCCCCGGGTTCCAGGTAGCAAGACCGGCTAAGAGGCTGACCGTCCTTGCGACGTCTCGCTATGCTAGCTGCTGTCGCCGGGCTGGTGAGCGCGGTCTACCTGCTCGGCGGGCTGGCGTTTATCGAGCACCGCCTGTCGGAGCTTCGCTTCCGACTGGCGCAGCAGGATGCGCAAGGGGATTTGGTGCTGGTCGCCATCGATCCCCAGAGCATCAACGGCATCGGCGTCTGGCCCTGGCCACGGCGGCTGCACGCGCAGGCCGTCGATGCGCTACTCGCGGCCGGGGCCTCGCGTGTCGCCTTCGACGTCGACTTCAGCTCGATCTCGAATCCGCTCGACGACGGCGCTTTCGCCGCCAGCCTGGAGGGTGCTGCAGGGCGCGTGATCCTGCCCGCATTCCAGCAGGCGGTCCGTGCCGATGGCGGGATGGAGATGATCGTCTCGTCGCTGCCCATCGAGCGCTTCGCGCAGCACGCGCAGCTTGCCTCGATCAACATTCAGCCAGATTCAGACGGCGTGGTTCGGCGCATGCCCTGGGCCTCCGAGTGGCGGGGTCGCGTGTTGCCTTCGCTGGCCGCGACCTTGGCGAAGCGCACCCAGCGGCAGAACGGTCAATTCCCGATCGATTTCGGAATTCGGGCCGCATCCATTCCCCAGATCCCGTTCATTGACGTGCTTCGCGGCTACTTCGACCCGGCCTCAGTCGCGGGACGCACCATCCTGATCGGCGCAACCTCGGTGGAGCTCGGCGACCAGCTTGCCGTGCCCATCCATCGCTCGCTTCCAGGCTCCCTGGTGCAGGCCCTGGCGGCCGAATCCTTGATCCAACATCGCGACCTAATGAGCGTCCCGCCTTTGGCCGTCGTCGCGATCATTCTGGTCGTCGCCCTTGCGGGCGGATCCGTGTTGCGGAGGGTCTCGTGGCGAATCGGCCTCGTCGGGCTGTGTGTCTTCGTGGGTGTCACCTTCGCGCTCTCGCTGCTGGTGCACAAGCACCTTGGCGTCCAGTTCGAGATCTCTCCATGGATCGCAGCGGTAATGCTGGTCGGTCTGATGGAGATCCTTGGTCGCGTGGATCAGCAGTCGGTTCGACTGCTGTTCCAGAGCCACGCCTTGAGCAGCAAGGACGCAATGATGCACGGAATCGTCGAGAACAGCTTCGACGGGATCATCACGCTGGACGAGAACGGCGTGCTGGAATCTGCGAACAGGTCTGCCTGCGCGATGTTCGGGCTGGAGCCGAATCAGGTCCCCGGCCACCACGTGAAAGCGCTGCTCCCGGCATTGCTCCAGGGAGTCGATGATCCCGTCGGCGAGGTGCTCGCCGAGGGTCTGCGGGTCGACCGCGAGCCTTACGAGGCCCAGGCGGCGCGGATCGACGGGGCGGTGTTTCCGATTGAGATATCCGCCGCGCGAGTGCAATTGGCGGATCGCAGCGTGATCACGATGTTCGTGCGCAATATCGAACAGCGCAAGGCCCAGGAAGCCGCGCTGGAGCACAGCGCGCTGCACGATCCGCTCACCGACCTGCCGAACCGGGCGCTGTTTCTAGACCGCGTCGAGCAGGCCATCCTGGGCGCCAAGCGCAGCAATGACCCCTTCGTGATCATGCTGCTGGATCTGGATCGCTTCAAGGAGATCAACGACACGCTCGGACACTCCGTCGGTGATCAGATGCTGATTCGAATCGCGCAGCGGCTGCGCGAGCATCTGCGCGAAGCAGATACCGTCGCCCGGCTGGGGGGCGACGAGTTCGCCATCCTGTTGCCGGCTGTCGGTGACCTGCAGGCCGCCGGGAGGTACGCGTCACGAATCCTCAAGTCCCTGCGCCAGCCATTTACCCTGTACGAATTGACGCTCGAGGTGGGTGGCAGCCTCGGCATCGTCCTCTATCCGAAACACGGACAGCATGCGAGCGACCTGATCCAGCGCGCCGACATCGCGATGTATGCGGCCAAGCGCGAGAGACGCGGGTTCTCCATCTACAGCGCCGAGGAAGATGTCCACAGCATCCGACGGCTGACCTTGATGGGCGAGTTGCGGCGGGCGATCGAAACCGACCAGCTCACGCTTCACTTCCAACCGAAACTCGAACTCTGCAGCGACACGATTGCGGGAGTCGAGGGTCTGGCGCGCTGGCAACATCCAACCTTGGGCCTGATCGCACCCGCCGATTTCGTTCCCCTAGCCGAGCAGTCCGACGCGATCGCACTGCTGACAAGGTGTGTGGCGGGCAAGGCCATCGCCCAGATCGCGCGCTGGCAGTCGGCGGGCCGACGGACCGGCGTAGCCATCAATCTGTCGGTCCGCAATCTTCAGGACCTCAGGTTGCCCGATCTGCTCGAGGACCTCTTACGGCGGTCGAAGGTGGCGGCGGACCGGCTCACGGTCGAGGTGACCGAGAGCGCGATGATGGTTAATCCGGAGCGCGCCCTGGAGATACTCAACAGGCTGGCAGAGATCGGGGTTACCGTCTCGATCGACGACTTCGGGACGGGATACTCCTCTCTCGCCTACCTCAAGGACCTGCCTGCGCGCGAGCTCAAGATCGACCGCAGATTCGTCGATAACATCGCCCGGGACTCCGGCAACCGCCGCATCTGCGAGGCGACGATCGATCTCGCGCACAATCTCGGCCTGCGCGTCATCGCCGAAGGGGTGGAGTCGCTTGAGGACCTCGAGCTGCTGCGCAGGATCGGCTGTGACAGCGTACAGGGTTTCCACATCGGTGAACCGCTGCCTCCCGCCGAGCTCGAGGCATGGCTTGCGGAGTGCGACTGGTCACTGGACGCGACTCCGCTCGGACTCGCGCGCAGCAACAAGTAGGAGCGGGGAGCCGCCGGTTTCAAGCCAGGCCCCGAGCTGATCACCGCTCCTCGCGCGCTCGCCGAACGCGCCCCTCCCCGCTAGCGCGAAGGGGGCCCGAAGGGGCACGCCCTTCAGGCCCGTGCAGAATCCGCTACTGCGCCATCAGCAGCTTGCGCATGGCCTCGGCGAGCACCTTCTCGGACTGGCGGTGATCGCCCGAGTTGTGCAGCTCCATACCCTTGTCGCGCATGGCCTTGACCTCCTTCTGGTCGGCCATGCTCATCTTGCTCGACTGCAGCGCATGATCGATGGCCTTCGCGTCCGCGGGGCAGTGCCCGGCGATCGCGGTACCGGACATCACCATCAGGCAGGCGCCCGTAATTAACACCTTGCGTATCATGGGAATCTCCTAAATAGAGGGTGGGGGTTGCACCGGGGTAAACGCCGCCGAGAGCGGATTATTCCCTCGGCAGGATCCGCGCCGTGCAATGTCTTCGAGCGCCTTGCCGCCGCGCCCGCGGACAAGAACGGCGCCAAGGCGCGGGCTCACTCGCGCTCGCGAACCCACCGTTCAGCGCAGCAGGGGATGATCCTCGGGGAGCTGCTTGGCGATCCACAGCGCGAGCTTGTGGCGCATGGACTGCTGCGAGACCTGATCCTCGGGCAAAGGCTGGAGCAGCTTGTCGCGCACCAGCAGCCGGTAGATGTACTCGATCTTGAGATTGAGGGAATCGCTCGCCTCGAACCGCACGGCGCCACGCGCCTCACCGTAGCGGGCGCCGACCCGGATCGCCTCCTTCACCAGCTCGGCCTCGTTCTTGATCTTCTTCATCCGCGGCGCGCCTTCCGGACGATCGGGCAGGTCAATCCTGGGCGCAGCTGCTGATGATGTAGCCACCCGAGCGTTCGTCGGGCTGCAGGTCGAGCAGCTTCTGCGCCTGCGCCTCCTCGAGCAGCGCGCCGAAGTTACGGAAGCCGTAGT
>JBFKOE010000086.1:0-7812 GCA_041629015.1 Gammaproteobacteria bacterium | reverse complement strand
GCTCGCAGGCGTGGTGCAGCGGGTCGGGGTCGGGCTTGCGCCGCGCGGTGGTGTCGCCGCTGACCACGCAGGCCGCGCGCCGATCGAGCCCCATGACGCTCATCAGCGGGTCGGTCAGCCAGCCCGGTTTGTTGGTGACGATGCCCCAGCGCAGCCCCAGCGTCTCGAGGCCTTCGAGCACCGCCTCCATGTCGGGAAACAGCCGGGTGTCCACCGCCAGGTGAGTCTGGTAGATGTCGAGAAAGCGCTCGCGCAGCGCCTCGAACCCCGGATCGCCGGGCGCCAGGCCGAAGGCGTGGCGGATGAGCCCGATGCTGCCGTGCGAGGCGTGCGGGCGCAGCTCCGACAGTGGCAGGGGTTCGCGGCCCTGTTCCTCGAGCACCCGATTAAGGGCGAAGGAGAGGTCGGGGGCGGTGTCGGCGAGCGTGCCGTCGAGATCGAAGAGCACGGTGCTGAGCGCGGGCGCCGGCATGGGCTCAGTCCGCCGGGCGCCTGCAGCAGGCGAGGTAGTTGACGTCCGGCGCGCCGCCGAGCGCGAAGCTCGCCCCCAGCGGCTCAAACCGTATGCCCTCCACGGCGATGGTCTCCAGCCCGGCGTGCCGCGCCCAGATGTCGAGCTCCGAGGGCCGGATGAAGCGCTCGTAGTGATGGGTGCCGGTGGGCAGCAGGCGCAGCAGGTACTCGGCGCCGACGATCGCGAACAGGAAGGACTTGAGGTTGCGGTTGACGGTGGAGAAGAACGCCGCCGCGCCCGGACGCAGCAGCTCGTGGCAGGCGCGGATCAGCGAGCCCGGGTCCGGCACGTGCTCGAGCAGCTCCATGCAGGTGAGCGCGTCATAGGCGCCGGGGTGCTGCTCGGCCCAGCGCTCGGCCGTGGACTCGACGTAGTCGATCGCCAGCCCGCCCTCGGCGGCATGGCGGCGGGCGACCGCGAGCGTGGCCGCCGCCATGTCGATGCCCGTTACCCGGGCGCCGGCGCGCGCCAAAGCCTCGCTCAGGATGCCGCCACCGCAGCCGACGTCTAGAACGCGCAGGCCGGCGAGCGGCGCGTGGCGCTCGATGAAGGCCAGGCGCGCGGCGTTCATGGCGTGCAGGGGCCGCATCTCGCCCCGCGGATCCCACCAGCGCTCGGCCAGCCGGTCGAACTTCTCCAGCTCGGCCGCATCGAGATTGCCGCCCGCCGATGCCTCAGGACTCATGCGTGGCCTCGATGCGCTCCGCCCAGCGCCGGCTGCGCTCGCGGATCGCGTCCTCGTCGAGCGTCGTCAGCTCACGGGATTTCAGCACGTGCTGCCCGGCGACCCAGACGTCGGTGACGCAGTTCCGGTTGGCCGAGTACACGATCTGGGAGACGGGGTTGTAGAGCGGCTGGGTCTCGATGGCGTCGAGCCGGATGGCGGCGAGGTCCGCGGCCTTGCCCGGCTCGAGCGAGCCGATCGTGTCCTCCAGCCCTAGCGCGCGGGCGCCGTTTAGGGTGGCCATGCGCAGCACCGTTGCCGCCGGCAGGGCGCTGGCGTCGCCGGCCACCATCTTGCCGAGCAGCGCGGCGCTGCGCATCTCGCCGAGCATGTCGAGGTCGTCGTTGCTGGCGCAGCCGTCGGTGCCGATCGCCACGTTGATGCCGGCGCGCAGCAGCCGCTCGGCGCCGCAATAGCCGCTGGCCAGCTTGAGGTTGGACTCCGGGCAGTGGACCACGTGGGCGTTGCCCTGGGCGAGACGCTCCAGGTCGGACTCGTCGATCTCGGTCGCATGCACCGCCACCAGGGCAGGCGACACCAGCCCGAGCCGCTCCAGGCGCTCGAGCGGACGCATCCCGTGCTCGGCGACCGAGCGCTCCACCTCCTCGCGCGTCTCGTGCACGTGGGTGTGGATCGGGATCTCGAGTTCGTCGGCCAGCGTGCGCACCCGCTCCAGCGGCCCGTCGGACACCGTATAGGGTGCGTGGGGCGCGAAGGCGGTGTGCACCGTCGGACTGTGGCGGTGCGCATCGTGCAGCCGCAGGCCCTTCTCCAGGTACTCGTCGGCGCTGCCCGCCCAGGCCGAGGGGAAGTCGATCAGGATCAGGCCGACGCAGCAGCGAATGCCGGCCGCCACCGCGGCCCGCGCCGTGACCTCGGGGAAGAAGTACATATCGTTGAAGCAGGTGGTGCCGCCGCGCAGCATCTCGGCGATCGCGTGCAGCGAGCCGTCGTGCACGAACTCCTCGCTCACCCAGCGCCGCTCGGCCGGCCAGATGTGCTGTTCCAGCCACTCCATGAGCGGGCGGTCGTCGGCGTAGCCGCGCAGCAGGGTCATGGCGGCGTGGGTGTGCGCGTTGACCAGGCCGGGGATCAGCGCGTGCCGATCGAGCGTCAGGTCCGCCTCGGCGGCGAAGCGCGCCCGCGCCTCGGCGGTCGGGAGCAGCGCGACGATGCGGCCGCTGTCGATCGCCAGGGCGTGGTCCTCGAGCACCAGGCCATGGGGCTCGACCGGGATGACCCAGCGCGCGCTGACCAGCGTTTCGATCTGTTCCATGCCGCCGTGGTCCTGGCCCGCGATGGCGTAGAAGGGTACTCGTTCGCCGCTTGCCCCGGCAACCGAGTCGCCTTGAGCCACGCCGGCCCAGCGCGTATCGTTGCCCGCCATGTCCACCGATGCCCACGACCGCGTGCGCGCGCTGCGCTGGACGGGCGCCGCGCTCGAGCTGCTCGACCAGCGCCGCCTGCCCGCCGAGGAGTCCTACCTGGAGGCGGGCAGCGCCGCCGAGGTCGCGGCCGCGATCCGCGACATGGTGGTGCGCGGGGCGCCGGCGATCGGCATCGCGGCCGCCTACGGCGTGGTGCTGGCGGTGCGCGACCGCGCCGCGCATGGTTCCCACGGTTGGCGTGCCGCCATCGAGGAGGATCTCGCGCTGCTCGCTGCCGCGCGCCCCACCGCGGTCAACCTGTGCTGGGCGCTGGAGCGCATGCGCGGAGTGCTCGCGGCCGATGTGGCCAATCCGGCGGCGGCCGCCGAGGCCGAGGCCGGGCGCATCCACGCCGAGGATGTCGCCGCCAACCGCCGCATGGGCGAGTGGGGCGCGGCCCTGATCGAGCCCGGCAGCGGCGTGCTCACCCACTGCAACACCGGCTCGCTGGCGACCGGCGGCTACGGGACCGCGCTCGGCGTGATCCGCAGCGCCTGGAAGGCCGGGCGGCTCGCCACTGTCTACGCCGACGAGACCCGGCCATGGCTGCAGGGCTCGCGGCTGACCGCCTGGGAGCTGGCGGCCGACGGCATCCCCGCCACGCTGCTCGCCGACGGTGCGGCGGCGGCCCTGTTCCGGCAGGGGGGCGTGCATTGGCTGATCGTGGGGTCGGATCGCATCGCCGCCAACGGCGATGTCGCCAACAAGATCGGGACCTACGCTGCCGCCATCGTCGCCCGCCACCACGGCGCGCGCGTGATGGTGGTGGCCCCCAGCTCGACGGTCGATCTGCGGGTCCCGGGCGGCGAGGCCATCCCGATCGAGACCCGCGACCCGGAGGAGGTCCTGAGCCTCGCCGGCCGGCGGGTGGCGGCCGCCGGAGCGCGCGCCTGGAACCCGGTCTTCGACGTCACCCCCGCCGATCTCGTCGACGTGATCGTCACCGAGCGCGGCGTGGTCCACCACCCCGACGCGACCAAGATCGCGGCCATGATGGCGCAAACGCAAGCACAGACGGCCTGAATCGCGCCCCGGCGATTTGCCGAGCGCGCAAACTCCCCTCTCTGCGCCGACCTTCGAGTCTCAGCCCGCATCAGATCGCCTCTCGCGGGCGATAACCGGGCTGCGCCGGTATGGGGCCCTGTGATAAGATTGCACGAATTTTTCCTGCCTCGATCGGCCCTCGGCGGCCGGTCCCCTTCACGTCGGGGTCTGTGATTCTAAATGGCTGAATTTGCTAGGGAAATTGTCCAGGTCAACCTGGAAGACGAGATGAAGCAGTCCTACCTCGATTACGCCATGAGCGTGATCATCGGCAGGGCGCTTCCGGACGTGCGCGACGGGCTCAAGCCGGTGCATCGCCGGGTGCTGTACGCGATGAGCGAGCTCGGCAACGAGTGGAACAAGCCCTACAAGAAGTCGGCCCGCGTGGTCGGCGATGTGATCGGCAAGTATCACCCCCACGGCGACACCGCCGTCTACGACACCATCGTGCGCATGGCGCAGCCCTTCTCGCTGCGCTACATGCTCGTCGACGGGCAGGGCAACTTCGGTTCGGTCGACGGCGATGCCCCCGCGGCGATGCGTTACACCGAGGTGCGCATGGCGCGCATCGCCCACGAGATGCTGGCCGATCTCGACAAGGAGACGGTCGACTTCGTCCCCAATTACGACGAGTCCGAGCGCGAGCCGACCGTACTCCCGGCGCGGGTGCCGAACCTGCTGGTGAACGGCACGGCGGGCATCGCGGTGGGCATGGCCACCAACGTCCCGCCGCACAACCTCGGCGAGGTCATCGATGCCTGCGTCGCGCTGATCGACGAGCCGGCGATCGGCATCGAGCAGCTCATGCAGCACCTGCCCGGCCCGGACCTCCCGACGGCCGGCATCATCAACGGCGCGGCGGGTATCCGCGAGGCCTACCGCACCGGTCGCGGAAGGATCTACATTCGCGCGCGCACCGAGATCGAGGACGACCCGGCCCGGCCCGGCAAGCAGTCGATCATCGTCACCGAGCTGCCCTACCAGGTGAACAAGGCCCGGCTGCTGGAGAAGATCGCCGAGCTGGTCAAGGACAAGAAGATCGAGGGCATCACCGAGCTGCGCGACGAATCGGACAAGGACGGGATGCGGGTGGTGATCGAGCTGCGCCGCGGCGAGGTGCCGGAGGTGGTGCTGAACAACCTCTTCCAGCACACCCAGATGCAGAGCGTGTTCGGCATCAACATGGTGGCGCTGCACGAGGGCCAGCCGCAGCTCATGGACCTGCGCGGCATCCTCGAGGCGTTCATCTCCCATCGTCGCGAGGTGGTGACCCGGCGTACGGTGTTCGACCTGCGCAAGGCGCGCGAGCGCGCCCACGTCCTCGAAGGGCTCTCGGTCGCGCTGGCCAACATCGACGAGGTGATCGCGCTCATCAAACGCTCGCCCAGCCCCGCGGACGCCAAGGCCGCTCTGATGGGCCGCGACTGGGACGCCGGCGTGGTCACCGAGCTGCTGCAGCGTGCCGGCGCCGCGGCCACGCGCCCGCTCGACCTCGCACCCCAGTTCGGGCTGCGCGAAGGCCGCTACCGCCTGTCCGAGGGCCAGGCTCAGGCCATCCTCGACCTGCGGCTGCAGAAGCTCACCAGCCTCGAGCAGGACAAGATCGTCGAGGAGTACAAGCAGATCATCGACACCATCCACGAGCTGATCGCTATCCTCGAGGACCCGGACCGGCTGATGCGGGTCATCCGCGACGAGCTGAGCGAGGTCCGCGAGCGCTACGGCGACGAGCGGCGCACCGAGATCCGCCACAGTCACGAGGATCTCACCCTCGAGGACTTGATCACCGAGGAGGACGTGGTCGTCACCTTCTCGCATGCCGGCTACGCCAAGATCCAGCCGCTCACCCTCTACCGCGCGCAGCGCCGCGGCGGGCGCGGGCGCAGCGCGACGCGGATGAAGGAAGAGGACTTCGTCGATCGGCTGTTCATCGCCAATACCCACGACACGCTGCTCTGCTTCAGCAGCGCCGGCAAGGTTTACTGGCTCAAGGTCTACGAGCTGCCGCAGGCGGGGCCACAGGCGCGCGGCAAACCGATCGTCAACCTGCTGCCGCTGGAGCCCGAGGAGCGGATCAACACCGTACTGCCGATCCGCGACTACGAGCCGGATCGCTACGTGTTCATGGCTACCAGCAATGGGACGGTGAAGAAGACCTCGCTGCAGGCCTTCTCGCGCCCGCGCGCCGCGGGCATCATCGCCGTCGACCTGCGCGAGGGCGACCGGCTGGTCGACGTCGCGATCACCGACGGCAGCGACGAGGCGATGCTGTTCTCCAGCGGCGGCAAGGTCATCCGCTTCAAGGAGAGCGACGTCCGGCCCATGGGTCGAGTCGCCGCTGGCGTGCGCGGCATGCGCCTCGGGAAGGGCCGGCGCGTGATCGCGCTGGTGATCGTCGCCGAGGGTGCCATCCTGACCGCGACCGAGCGCGGCTACGGCAAGCGCACCCCGATCGCCGAGTACCCGGTGCAGCGCCGCGGCGGACAGGGAGTGGTCTCGATCCAGACCAGCAAGCGCAATGGCGCCGTGGTCGGAGCGGTGCTGGTGCAGGAGGACGAGGAGCTGATGATGATCAGCAACGTCGGCACCCTGGTGCGCACGCCCGCGGCCGAGGTCTCGACCATGGGCCGCAACACCCAGGGTGTGCGGCTGATCAGCCTCGGCGACGAGGAGCGCCTCGTCGGCATCGGCCGCATGATGGAAGGCGGCGACGAGGAGGAGTAGCCGGCGCCCGCGGCGCCGCGCGGTCCCGCTCACTGGACAGGCAATGCCTCGGCCCCGGCCGCGCGGTCCGGCCGGCGCGAGTCTCGGTTTACGCAGATGAAGGGGAGTGGATGATGGCAAGGGTATTCAATTTCAGCGCCGGGCCGGCAACGCTGCCGCAGGATGTCCTCGAGCAGGCGCGCGAGGAGATGCTGGACTGGCATGGCTCGGGGATGTCGGTGATGGAGATGAGCCACCGCGGCAAGGAGTTCGTCGCCATCGCCGCCGCGGCCGAGGCCGATCTGCGCGAGCTGATGGCGATTCCGCCGAACTACAAGGTGCTGTTCCTGCAGGGCGGTGCCACCGCGCAGTTCGCGGTCATACCCATGAACCTGCTGCGCGGGCGCGTCAAGGCCGACTACGTCAACACGGGCGCCTGGTCCAAGAAGGCCATCAAGGAGGCCAAGCAGTACTGCGAGGTCAACGTCGCCGCGAGCAGCGAGGCCGCCAACTTCACCACAATCCCCGCTGAGGGCGAATGGCGGCTGAACGACGATGCTGCCTATGTGCACTACACGCCCAACGAGACCATCGGCGGCGTCGAGTTCCACTGGATTCCCGACACCGGCGATGTGCCGCTGGTAGCGGATTTCTCCTCCACGCTGCTCTCGCGGCCCATCGACGTGTCACGTTACGGGCTGATCTACGCCGGGGCGCAAAAGAACATCGGCCCGGCCGGGCTGACCGTGGTGATCGTGCGCGAGGACCTGATCGGCGAGGTGCTGCCCGGCACGCCTTCGGTCTTCGACTACAAGGTCCAGGCCGAGAACGATTCCATGCTCAACACCCCGCCCACCTATGCCTGGTACCTCGCCGGGCTGGTGTTCCAGTGGATCAAGCGCAACGGCGGGCTCGAGGGCATGGCCGAGCGCAACCGCCGCAAGGCCGAGAAGCTCTACAGCGTGATCGACGCCTCCGATTTCTACGCCAACCCCGTGGATCCGGCGTGCCGCTCCTGGATGAACGTGCCCTTCACGCTCGCTGATCCGGCGCTGGATGGCGATTTCCTCAAGCAGGCCGAGGCGGCCGGCCTGGTGAGCCTCAAGGGCCATCGCTCGGTTGGCGGCATGCGCGCCAGCATCTACAACGCCATGCCCGAGGCGGGTGTCGATGCCTTGCTCGAACTAATGGCCGAGTTCGAGCGCGCCAGGGCCTAGCTTAGGCACCCATCCGATCGGTGACCGAGACCCGCGCTCGGCCCTTCACCTCCCAATGTCTGGAAGACAAGCCATGCACAAGATTCTGACCCTGAACAACATCTCCGTGGCCGGTCTGGAGCGCCTGCCGCGCGATCGCTACGAGGTCGCCTCGGAGATCGCCCATCCCGACGCCATCCTGGT